>JBFKGB010000136.1:0-8574 GCA_041633535.1 Euzebya sp.
CCATGGGCGCCGCCTGATCAACATCCACCATGGTGGCTGGTTGATCAACATCCACCATGGTGGATAGGGCTCGCCGGTCCTGGGGCATGATCGCGACATGGCCGACGTCCCGACCGCTGCATCCCCACACACCCCGGCCGACGAGCCCAGCAACGAGGACCTGCGACGGCTGTCGCGACGTGGGCTGCTGGGCCTGTCGCTGGGGGCGCTCGCAGCATGCGCCGCACCCACGGCCGAGGCGCCGTCCGTCGCCGCCGGTCCCAGCGACCCGCCCGTCGCCGCCGGCACCGGCGACCCGGCGGTGACGCAGCCAGGCTGTGTCCTGATCCCCGAGGAGACCAGCGGCCCGTTCCCCATCGACCTGTCCGCCGACCCGACGTTCGTCCGGTCCGACATCGCCGAGGGGCGGCCCGGGGTGCCGCTGGAGCTGACCCTCACCCTGGTGGACGTCGACGCGGGCTGCGCCCCGCTGCAAGGCGTCCGTGTCGACGTCTGGCACACCGACGCGGCGGGGGACTACTCGGGCTTCGAGGCCCAGCCCAGCGGGTCCACCGTCGGGCAGACCTTCTGCCGCGGCATCCAGACGACCGGGGCCGACGGCACCGTCACCTTCCGCACGATCTATCCCGGCTGGTACCCCGGCCGCGTGGCCCACGTGCACCTGGAGGCCTTCCTGGACGGCGGTCGGCTGGTCGCAGGCACCCAGGTCGCCTTCCCCGACGAGGTGACCGCCACGGTCCACGGGACCGCGACGCCCTACGACCAGCGGGGGCTGAACCCGACCGTCGCCACCGTGGCCGACGACTTCCTGTTCGCCGAGGGGGCGCAGGCCCAGACCGCCGAGGTCACGGGTGACACCGCCACCGGGCTGCGCGCCGCCCTGCAGGTGGGCATCCGGGCCTGACGTCCGGGCTGGGCGCCGCCGGCGGACTGCAGCCGCGGTTGCGGTGCAGGTGTCGGGGCCCGGGCCACGGGTACGTAGATGCCTGACCGCCACCCCCCACCACCCGCGGAGAACCCGATGACCGACCGTTCCTTCACCGACGCGACGATCGTGGTCCTGGGCGCCACCGGCGCCTTCGGCTCGCGCATCACGCGCAGGCTCGCCGACGCCGGCGCGAGGGTCGTCGCCACCGGTCGTGACGAGGCGAAGCTCGCGGACCTGCCCGCCGCCTCGACCGTCGCGGTCGACCTGACCGCCCCCGACGCCGTCGAGCGGATCGCCGCCGCTGCCGGTGACCGCGTCGACGGCATCGTCAACGCGGCCGGCGTCGTCGCCTTCGGCGCGCTGGCCGACACCGACCCCGAGGTCATCGACCGGCTGTTCACCGTCAACACGACGGCGCCGCTGCGCCTCATCGGCGCGCTGCTGCCCCGGATCACCGACGGCGGGTTCATCGCCAACATCAGCGGCGTCGTCGCCGAGCAGCCGATGGCGGGCCTGACGCCCTACAGCGCCAGCAAGGCCGCCATCGGGTCGGCCACCGTGGCGCTGCGACGCGAGCTGCGCAAGCAGAAGATCGACGTCATCGACCTGCGGCCGCCCCACACCGAGACCGGTCTGGCCGACCGCCCGCTGTCGGGCACGGCCCCCAAGCTGCCGGAGGGTGCCGACCCCGACGTCGTGGTCGACGTGATCATCCAGACGATCCGCACCGGCGCCCGCGAGGCCGGGCCGAAGGACTTCGCCTGAGGGGGACGGGGGAGGATGGGGGCATGAGCACCGCATCCCTCCAACGTCCCCGCCGCGGCCAGGGCCGCATGATCGCCGGCGTCTGTGGCGGTCTGGCCCAGCGCTTCGGCGTGTCGACCGGCGTGGTCCGCCTGGCGTTCCTGCTCTTCGGGCTGGTCGGCGCCGGCGAGCTGGCCTACATCGTGCTGTGGATCATCATGCCGTCGGCACCCCGGCGGTGAGCCCTCAGAACTGGAAGTAGATGAACGGGGCCACGCCGACCGGCCCCAGCGTCTCGACGACCAGCAGCAGCGAGGCCAGCGCCACACCCTGCACCACCACGCCGCGTCGGCTGAACAGGGCCATGACGCGGTCGCCGACGTCGCCGGGCGTCAGCTGGGCGACCAGGGACGCGATGATGGCCAGGGGCAGCCAGACGAACGGCACGCTGGGGTCCAGGGCCGGCGCGGCCGTCCAACCGGTGACCAGCCGGGACAGCAGCGACAGCGCCACACCGAACGTCTCGGCCCGGAAGAAGACCCACGCCAGGCACACCACGTGGAAGGTGATCAGGCCGCGGACCAGCCGCTGACGGCCGCTGGGCGAGGACCCGCCGTAGACCAGGCCCCGGCGCTCCAGCACCTGCCAGCCGCCGTGGATCCCTCCCCACAGGACGAAGTTCCAGGCGGCGCCGTGCCACAGGCCCCCCAGCAGCAGCGTGATCATCACGTTGCGCTGGGCCCGCCGCTCGCCACCCCGCGACCCGCCCAACGGGATGTAGAGGTAGTCGCGCAGCCAGCGCGACAGCGTCATGTGCCAGCGACGCCAGAAGTCCTGCAGCGTCACCGCGGCGTAGGGCCGGTTGAAGTTGTCGGGGAACTCGAAGCCGAGCAGCAGCGCGACACCGATCGCGATGTCGGTGTAGCCGGAGAAGTCGGCGTAGATCTGGATGGCGTAGCCGTAGACGGCCAGCAGGACCTCAAGGGCGTTGAACCGTTCGGGGTTGGCGAACACGCGGTCGACCAGCTCGGTGGCCAGCAGGTTGGCGATCACGACCTTCTTGAACAGGCCGGCACCGATCAGCCAGAAGCCACGGCTGGCGTCGACCGCCCGCGGGTCCTGCCGGCGGCGCAGCTGTGGCATCAGCTCGGAGGCGCGCACGATCGGCCCGGCCACCAGCTGGGGGAAGAAGGCCAGGTAGACCGCGAAGTCCAGCAGCGGCACCGCCTCGGTGTCGCCGCGGTGGACGTCCACGACGTAGCTGATCGCCTGGAAGGTGAAGAAGGACACCCCGACCGGCAGGACGATCTGCAGCAGCGGCAGGTTCGCCTGGACGCCGAGGGACCCCAGGGCGTTGCTCAGGGAGGTGATGAAGAAGCCGTAGTACTTGAACAGCGCGAGGACGCCCAGGTCCACGGCGACGACCAGGCCCAGCACGGTCGTGCGCAGCCGTCCGGTGCCGCGCCGTGCGATCGCGGCCGCCCCCAGGTGGTTGACCAGCGTCACCCCGGCGATCAGCCCGATGAAGCGGACGTTCCACCAGCCGTAGAACACGTAGGACGCCGCCAGCATGAACAGCTTCCACCGCAGGGGTCGGGGCATCAGCAGCCACGACCCCGTCAACACGATGACGAAGAAGATCGCGAAGTCGATCGTGGGGAACAGCACCTGACAGCAGCGTAGTCGCGTGGTCGCTAGGATCCCGCCAACGATGGCGACACCCACTGGTCAGGACGAGGACTCCCTGGACCGCTGGTGCCGGGCGCTCGACGCGCTCTACCCACCGCAGCACGCGGAGGGGTGGGACCAGGTCGGTCTGCACGTCGGCGACCGCCGGACCGACCGGGTGCGAGGGGTGCTGGTCGCCCTCGACGTCACCGAGGCGGTGCTGGACGAGGCCGCGACGCTGGGCGCCGACCTGGTGATCGCCCACCACCCGCTGCTGTTCTCTGCCCTGCGACGGCTGACCCCCGACACCGCGTCGGGCCGGATCGCGCTGAAGGCGGCACGGCAGGGCTGCGCGGTCCTGGCCGCCCACACCAACGTCGACAAGGCCGTCGACGGCACCTCCCACCCGGCCGCGCACGTCCTCGACCTGCAGGACCGCCGCCCCATCCGACCGCTGGACGCCGACCCCGGCGCGGCCCCGGTGAAGATCGTCACGTTCGTCCCGGTCGACCAGACCCGCGCGGTCATCGCCGCCATGGCCAAGGGTGGCGCCGGCGTCATCGGTGACTACACCGAGTGCGCCTTCACCAGCCCCGGGACCGGCACGTTCCGCCCCGGACCCGACACCGACCCCCACGTCGGGACCCCCGGCCGCATCGAGGAGGTCGCCGAGCACCGGGTCGAGATGGTCGTGGCGACCCGTGACCTGCAGACGGTGCTGGGTCGGCTGCGGCAGGCCCACCCCTACGAGGAGGTGCCCGTGGACCTGTACCCGCTGCGCGCCGCCCGGTCGGACACCCCCGCCCGCGGGCTGGGGGTCATCGGTGACCTGCCCGACCCCCTGCCCCTGCGTGAGGTCGCGCGTCTGCTGGCGTCCGGGCTCCCCTCACCCCACCTGCGAGTCGCAGCCGCCGACCCCGACCGCCGCGTCCGCACCGTCGCGGTGTGCGGCGGCGCCGGTGACAGCCTCATCGGTGACCTGGACCCCGCACAGGTCGACGTGTTCGTCACCGGCGACCTGAAGCACCACGTGACGCTCGACGCCATGACCATGGGTCTCGCGCTGATCGACGCCGGCCACTTCGCCACCGAGGACCCGGCGATGGACGCCGTCGTCGCCCACCTGCAGGCCGGCCGTGACACCCACGGGCTGACCGCGCCCATCTACCGTTCACGCGTCAACACCGATCCCTGGATCGACTGGAGCACCACCGCATGAAGGCAACACCGCAGCAGCAGCAGGAGCTGCTCGTCCTGGCCGACACCGACGAGGAGATCCGCCGGCTGCGCCACACCCTGGCCAACCTGCCGGAGCAGCAGATCCTCGACCAGCACGTCGAGACCCGCGAGAAGGTCGCCGGCGAGCTGCTGGACGCCGCCGAGACCCTGGACCGGCTGACGGCCCAGGTGACACGCCACGAGCGTGAGATCGAGGTCGCCGACCAGGGCCGCAAGCACTCCGAGGCCCAGATCTACTCGGGCCGCATCACCTCCGAGCGCGAGCTCGCGGCCCTGCGGGAGGAGATCGAGGACAAGCACCGCCGCAAGTCCGACATCGAGGACTCCCTGCTGGAGATCATGGAGCAGGTCGAGGAGATGTCCTCGCTGGTGGACGAGCTGACGGCCCGCCGCACCGAGCTGACCGACCAGGTCACGCACCTGACCACCCGTCGTGACGAGGCGGCGGCAGGCACCCAGGAGAAGCTTGACGCGCTGCTCGCACGGCGGGACGAGGAGGCCAGCAGCATCGACGCCCCGGTGCTCGAGACCTACGAGAAGCTGGCCGGCCAGCGTCCCGGCCGCGTCGTGGCGCGCCTGGAGCGGCGGATGTGCACCGGATGCCGGCTGGACCTGACGGCCATCGAGCTGGAGGAGATCAAGGAGACCGCCCAGCACTCCCTGACCTACTGCTCGCAGTGCGGATCGATCATCGTCCCGGCGCCCAAGGCACCGGCCGAGACCGACGCCGACGCCTGAGGACCGGCGGTACGCCCGGCACCGATCGGGGAAGGCTAGGCCACCGATGACAGCCACAGCACAGCCCGGCACCCTCGTGCTCATGGGATCGGGGGAGACCACCCCCACCATGGTCACGATCCACAAGACCGTCCTGCAGACGGCACGACAGCGCAGCGGCGACGGGACGTTCACCGCGGCGCTGCTGAACACGCCGTACGGCTTCCAGGAGAACGCGCCCGAGATCACCGCCAAGGCGCAGCAGTACTTCGACCACAACGTCGGCCAGGACGTCAGCCTGATCGACGCCGGCGTCATCGAGGGCGCCGATGGCATGACCGTCGAGCGCAGCCTGGACGCCGTCCGCGGTGCCGACTGGCTGTTCGCCGGGCCCGGCAGCCCCACGTACGCGCTGCGGCAGTGGCGGGCGGCACCGTTCCTGCAGGCCATGACCGACGTCCACCGCGACGGCGGGACGCTGGTGTTCGCCTCGGCCGCCGCGGTCACCGTGGGCTCGCACGCCCTGCCGGTCTACGAGGTCTACAAGGCCGGCGAGGAGGCGCGGTGGCGTGAGGGGCTGTCGCTGGTGCAGGCCCTGACCGGCTGGCCCTGCGTGGTCATCCCGCACTTCGACAACGCCGAGGGCGGCACCCACGACACCCGCTTCTGCTACATGGGTGAACGGCGGCTGTCGGCCCTCGAGGCCGACCTGCCCGACGACGCATGGATCCTGGGCATCGACGAGCACACCGCCTGCGTCATCGACGGGCCGTCGCAGACCGTCAGGGTGGAGGGGCGGGGCGGCATCCACGTGCGCCGCCACGGCCAGATCGTCCTTGACGTCCCCGCGGGTCAGCAGATCACGATGGCGGACCTCGCCGCGGCAGGGACGGGGGCGACGCCGGTGGACCGGCCCGGGCGCACGACGGCTGCCGGTGACACCGACGCCGACGTCGCGGATCCCGTCGAGACGGCCGAGGACCCGATCGCCGAGCAGCTGGACGGGCTGCGGGCCCGGTTCGACGCGGCGCTGGCCGACGGCGACGCCGACGCGGCGACCGCCGCCGCCCTGGACACCGAGCAGCTGATCCGTGACTGGTCGGCCGACTCGCTGGTCTCCGACGGGCTGAAGCGGGCCGTCAGCCAGCTGCGGGCCATGATCACCCGGCTGGGCGCGCTGGCCGCCGAGGGCATGCACGACCACACCGAGCTGGTGCGACCGATCATCGAGACGCTGCTGCACGTCCGCGACGACGCGCGCGAGCGCAAGGTCTTCGAGGTGGCCGACCACATCCGCGGTCACATGGACGCCGACGGGGTGAAGGTCAAGGACACCCGGGAGGGGACCGTGTGGGAGTGGGACGAGCCCGCGATCTAGCCGAAGGGCAGCACCAGCCGCGAGGTGAAGATGCGGCGACCGTCCTCCATCAGCACCTCGAGGACCTCACCGGACTCGCCGGGCGCGAAGAGGCTGGCCGGGACCCGGCTGATCGAGCGGTAGCGCTGCCAGGACGCAGGCGGGCCTGCGGTGCTGGTCCGACGGATCATCTGGCCCTCGACCTCGTACACCGAGCCGGACTCGGTGCGGTAGATCTCTACCGTTGCGGTGGACATGGGGCCAGTCTCACCCGAACCGACCCCGGTTCACACCTCCCATCGGACAGCATCCCGTCGTGTGGGGGCCGCCGATGACGAGGACAGCGGCCGACCGGCCGGGTCTGCCACGTGACGGCCGGGTCGTCGGCGTGGACCTGGGCCTGCGGACGGGGATCGCCGTGATGGGGCCCACCCAGGTCGGGGACCTGCGGCTGCACCGGTGGTCCTCGACCCACTTCGGCTCGCGGACCGCCCTGCGCCGGGGTGTGGTCACCATCCTGCGGGACGTGCCGGCGGTCGGGCTGCTGGTGCTGGAGGGGGACCGGGACCTCGCCCGGATCTGGGACCGGGGGGCACAGCGGCAGGGGGTCCGGACCGTCACGGTGGCGCCCGAGCGGTGGCGCGAGATGCTGCTCCTCACCCGGGAACGTCGCAACGGACGCGACGCCAAGCGGTTCGCCGGCGTGAAGGCGCGCGCGGTCATCGAGTGGTCCCGCGCCGTCGGGGGCCCCGACCGTCCGGCTCCGCCACCCTCGACCCTGCGGCACGACACCGCCGAGGCGATCATGATCGCCGTCTGGGGTGCGGTCACCTACGCCGGTCTGGACCGGGGTGCCCTGCCGTTCCTGGTGCCCTGACCGGCGCTAGACGGTGCGCCCGTGCGCCCGCAGGACCTGCGACTGGTCCATCGCCGGTGGCAGACCCGGTCCACGGGCGCGGACGGAGGCCAGCCGCACGACCTGCCCCGCCTGCCTGAACGTGCCCGTCGAGGCCCGGTAGCCAGGCCGCAGGCCGTCGTCCGTCGGCAGCATGACCCGGTCGTAGTTGCCGTCCTCGCTGTCGTCCATCGTGCGGTGCTGGTCGGGCGTGAGCCAGCTGAGGAACACCTCGCAGCGTGCACCAGGCCAGCGCACGACCGTGGCGGGGACGGCGCCGTACCGGGTGACGTGCCCGGCGTAGACGACCAGGTGGTTGTGCAGGACCGTGGGGGTCAGCAGCACCACGCCGCCGATGCGCTTGCGGTGCAGCTGGGCCGGGTTGGCGTTGGACCCCAGGGCGATGACCGGGCTGCGGCCCGTCGTGTCGGTGGGGAGGGGGACCGGGGTCACCTCAACACCCACCACCGTGACCGCCCCGCGCGGCCACAGGCCGGGGTACACCTCAGGCACGTCCAGGGGTGCGGGGCCGTAGTCCTCGATGTGCCTCACGATGACGGAGTGTGCACCCGTCGGGGTGGCGGGCGTCGACCGACGCCGATGATCGGTCGAATCGTCCAGGCGCTACAGTGGCGTGGCTGAGGGGAGTCGGTCGGACGGCCGCGGCGTGCCAGCACCCCGGTGTGGCGCACGTCGAGGAAAGTCCGGACTCCACAGGGTAGGACGCTGGATAACGTCCAGACGCAGCGATGCGTGGCAAGTGCAACAGAGAGCAGACCGCCAGCGGCCGCAGGTCCCTCGGGACCCGCGGTGCGGGTAAGGGTGAAAGGGTGCGGTAAGAGCGCACCGGCGCCGGCAGCGATGTCGGCGGCCAGGCATACCCCGTCCGGAGCAAGGCCAAGCAGGTGCGCTACGAGGTGACCCGCCCAGCACCGGGTAGGCCGCATGAGGCCATCGGCAACGATGGTCCTAGACAGATGGTCGTCCACGACAGGATCCGGCTTACAGACCGGCTCCCCCCAGCAC
>JBFKGB010000137.1:0-8569 GCA_041633535.1 Euzebya sp.
ACTCGACCACCAGCCCGTCCGCCACCGCCGCCTCGATGGCGTCGCTGACACCCGCCACGGTGGTGTCCAGCAGCGCGGCGAGCTCGCGTGGACTCAGGTCGCTCAACGCGACCAGCGTGACGACCTGGCGTGCGAGCGGCGCCAGCGCGGCCATCCGGTCGGCGACGTGGGCGTCGAGATCCTGTGACAGGAGGGGCACCGAGGGGTCCAGCACCGCCACCCCGTCGTGGACCCGGACCGCGTCGCGCCGACGGATCTCGGTGAACATCTCCTCCAGCAGCAGGGGGTTGCCGCCGGTCCGCGCCAGCTGTCGGCACAGCAGGTCGTCGGGGCTGCCGTCCAGGACCGCGGCGGCGAGCTGGGCGACGACGACGTCGTCCAGCTGCCGCAGGGACAGCATCGTCCGGTGGTCGCCGTCGGCGGCCATGTGCTGGTCCAGCAGCTGGGCCACACCGCGCGGACGGGGCAGCGGACGTGCGGTCACCAGCACGGCCACCGGCTGTCCGGGCAGGCGGTCCAGGACCGCGCGGAGGACCTGCAGGCTCTCGTTGTCGGCCCAGTGCACGTCCTCGACCAGGAACACCACGCTCCGGTGCGCGGCGACGAGGTCCATGAGGGCCTCGATCGCGCTCCGCACCAGCCGGGGTCGGATGTCCTGGAGGGTCCGGGCACCGAACAGCGCCTCGATCTGTGCACGGGCGCGGCTGTGCTCTGGGAACACCGACAGCCCGCGTCGCAGCGCAGCGAGCGGCAGGTCCTCCTCGCCGGGGAGGAAGCGGGCCCGCACGACATGCGCCCCGGCGGCCGTCGCGTCCGCAGCCGTGGCGCGGAGCAGGCGTGACTTGCCGATCCCGGGCTCGCCCAGCACCACGGCGCTGCCGCCGTGTCCCCGTACTGCCCGCTCCACGATGTCCCGGAGGACCGTCAGCTCCCGGTCCCGTCCCGTGAGCGGCATGTCGCTCTTCCCCATGTCCCCCTCAGCATAGCCACCACCGATGTGAACCCCTCTCATAAACCAGTAGTTCTACTGATGACAGGCCGGCGATGTAGGCCTAGGTTGCACACCGTCAGGACGGGGCCTCGGCCCCGCGGGCGGACCGGATGGATCTGAGGGGACTCATCCGGGACCTCCCGACGACCCGGCTCCCCGCGTTCGCGCGGGTCGAGGCGGTGGTCAGCGCTCACCCCCGTGGCGCTGGCCACCGCTCCCCGGGGTCCTGACGCACGTCCGTGTGGGTCGGGGCCATCATCCGGTCAGGCCCCCGATGCACCATGGGCCCGCGGGGACCGATACCATGCGCGGCGTTTACCGACCTACCCGATCACGAGGGTGAACGAGCTCCATGGCCGATCCCGCAGCAACCTCCGCCGACCAGCCCACGACCTTCGGGGCCAACTCCTGGCTGGTGGAGGAGCTGTACCGCGACTTCCTCACCAACCCCGACAGCGTCCCGGCGTCCTGGCACGACTTCTTCGCCGACTACGTGCCGCCCCACGGTGAGATCCCCGCACGGCAGGCCGCAGCCGCCCCATCGGCGCCTGCTGCCGCACCGGCGGCCGCCGCTGCCGAGCCGGCACCGGCCGCCAAGGACGCCGACGTGCCCGCGCTGCCGGACGGCGCGCAGAAGCTGCGTGGCGTCGCGGCGGCGATCGTGGAGAACATGGAGACCTCGCTGACGGTCCCCACCGCCACGTCGCTCCGCGAGGTCCCGGCCAAGCTGCTCGAGGTCAACCGCAAGATCCTCAACAACCAGCTGGTCCGCACCCGTGGCGGCAAGGTCAGCTTCACCCACCTCATCGGCTGGGCCATGGTCAAGTCGCTGGCGGCCAACCGCGCGATGACCAAGAGCTTCCACGTCGACGCCGACGGCGCGCCGTTCGTGCACCAGCCCGAGCACTTCAACATGGGCCTGGCGGTCGACGTCGAGCGCAAGGGCGGCCGGGTGCTGCTGGTGCCCAACATCAAGGCCGTGGACGAGATGACGTTCGCGGAGTACTGGCGCGCCTACGAGGAGATGATCCGCCGGATCCAGTCCGGCGACCTCTCCCCCGACATGTTCGAGGGCACGACCGCGACCCTCACCAACCCGGGTGGTCTGGGCACGGTCGGGTCGGTCCCACGGCTGATGAAGGGCCAGTCGGCCATCATCGGCGTCGGCGCCATCGACTTCCCCTCCCAGTTCAAGGGCTCGGACCCGCGCACCCTGGCCTCGCTGGGCATCGGCAAGGTCATCACGATGACCTCGACCTACGACCACCGGGTCATCCAGGGCGCCGAGTCGGGCATGTTCCTGCGGTCCATGGAGGGCTACCTCCTGGGCCAGGACGACTTCTACGACGAGATCTTCGACTCGCTCAAGATCCCCTACGAGCCGGTCCGCTGGCGCGTCGACAACTCCTCCAAGGTCGTCGACGACGCGGCCGCCAACGCCGCCAAGCAGATCGCGGTGCAGAAGCTGGCCAACATGTACCGCGTCCGCGGGCACCTGATCGCCAACCTGAACCCGCTGCAGCACACCTTCCGCAAGGTCCACCCGGAGCTCGACCCGGCCACCTACGGCCTGACGATCTGGGACCTCGACCGCGAGTTCTACACCGACGGCATCGGCGGTCACCAGCGGATGACGCTGGGCGGGCTGCTGGGGCTGCTGCGCGACGCCTACTGCCGCACCGTCGGCATCGAGTACATGCACATCTCCGACCCCGAGCAGAAGGCCTGGTTCCAGGACCGGCTCGAGGGCGTGAAGACGTCGCTGTCCCGCGAGGAGCAGCAGCGCATCCTCGAGATGCTGAACGAGGCAGAGGCCTTCGAGCGGTTCCTCGGCACCAAGTACCTGGGCCAGAAGCGCTTCAGCCTGGAGGGCGCCGAGTCGCTGGTCCCGATGATGGACGGGCTGCTGTCCGCGGCCGCGGACGACGGGCTGCAGGAGGCCGTGATCGGCATGGCCCACCGTGGCCGTCTGAACATGCTGGCCAACATCCTGCGCAAGTCCTACGACAAGATCTTCAGCGAGTTCGAGGGCGACATCGCCGACAACTCCGTGCAGGGCTCCGGCGACGTGAAGTACCACCTGGGTGCCCGGGGCGTGCACACCTCGACGGAGGGCAAGCAGATCCCGGTGGCCCTGGCCGCCAACCCCTCCCACCTGGAGGCCGTCAACCCGGTCGTGGAGGGCATGGTCCGCGCCAAGCAGGACCAGCGCCAGCACCCGCCGAACCACGGTCCGATCCTGCCGATCCTCATCCACGGGGACGCGGCCTTCGCCGGCCAGGGCGTGGTCGCCGAGACGCTGGGCATGTCCCAGCTGAAGGGCTACCAGACCGGCGGCACGGTCCACATCATCATCAACAACCAGCTGGGCTTCACCACCGCCCCGCACCACTCGCGGTCCAGCGAGTACGCCACCGACATCGCCAAGATGGTGTCGGCGCCGATCATCCACGTGAACGGTGACGACCCCGAGGCCTGCGTGCGCGTCGTCAAGCTGGCGCTGGAGTACCGCAAGACCTTCGCCCGCGACGTGGTCGTGGACATGATCTGCTACCGCAAGCACGGGCACAACGAGGGCGACGAGCCCGCGTTCACCCAGCCGATCATGTACGAGGCGATCGCCACGCACCGCAGCGTGCGCAAGATCTACACCGAGGAGCTGGTGAACCGGGGCGACCTGACCCTGGAGCAGGCCGAGGCGGCGCTGGAGGACTTCCAGAGCAAGCTGGAGGAGGCGCTGACCAACACCCGGGAGTCCAAGCCCGAGACCAACGAGCTGCCGCCCACGCCGACCGTCGTCGGGGTGCTCGACCACGTCGACACCGGTGTCTCGCTGGACCGCCTGACCCGGATCACCAAGACCCTCACCAGCTGGCCCGAGGACTTCCAGCCGCACCCCAAGCTGGCCCGGCTGCTGTCCAAGCGCGCCCAGCAGCTGGACGAGGACGCCGTGGACTGGCCGATGGCCGAGATGCTGGCGCTGGGCTCGCTGGTCCAGGAGGGCATCAGCGTCCGCTTCACCGGACAGGACTCGCGTCGCGGCACGTTCAGCCAGCGGCACAGCGTCCTGATCGACCACACCGACGCCAGCGAGTACATCCCGCTGCGCCACCTGGACATGCCCGAGGGGCAGGACCAGGGCCAGTTCATGATCTACGACAGCCCGCTGCACGAGTTCGGTGCCCTCGGCTTCGAGTACGGCTACTCGGTGTCCCGTCCCGAGGCCCTGACGGTGTGGGAGGCGCAGTTCGGCGACTTCTCCAACGGCGCACAGATCATCATCGACCAGTTCATCACCGCGGCCCAGGACAAGTGGGACGAGAAGTCCGGGCTGGTGGTGCTGCTGCCCCACGGCTACGAGGGCCAGGGGCCCGAGCACTCCTCGGCGCGCATCGAGCGCTGGCTGACGCTGTGCGCCCAGGACAACATCCAGGTCGCCCAGCCCTCCACGGCGGCGCAGTGGTTCCACCTGCTGCGCCGGCAGATGCACCGTGAGGTCCGCAAGCCCCTCGTGGTGTTCAGCCCCAAGTCGATGCTGCGGTCCAAGAACGTGCTGTCGGCGGCTGCCGACTTCACCGACGGCAGCTTCCGCGAGACCGTGACCGAGGTCGACGGCCCGTCCGCCGACGAGGTGAAGCGTGTCGTGCTGTGCTCCGGCAAGGTCCGTCACGACCTGATCGCCGCCCGCGACAAGCGGTCGGTGCCTGCCGCGGTGGTGTCCATCGAGCAGCTCTACCCCTTCCCGCAGGCGCAGCTGGAGGAGGTCCTGAAGGGCTACCCCAACGCGACCGACGTCATGTGGGTCCAGGACGAGCCCGAGAACATGGGTCCGTGGCCCTTCGTCGGCTCGCGCCTGTACAACGCCTGCGAGGCCGTCGGCGACGGTCGTCGTCTGAAGCGGGCCACGCGGTTCGAGAGCGCCAGCCCCGCCAGCGGGTCCCACACGGTGCACGAGCTCGAGCAGGAGAAGCTCATGGACGACGCCTTCGAGGGGCTGTAGGGCATGTCCGACGCGGTCTCCGCTGTCCCGACCGATCGTGACCGCGAGGCCGCACGGGAGCTGACCGGCTTCATCGACGCCTCGCCGTCACCGTTCCACGCGGTGGCGGCCATGGCGGCAACCCTGGAGGCCGCGGGCTTCTCGCGGCTGGACGAGCGTCAGCGCTGGGACCTGTCGGCGGGTGACGCCGGGTACGTCGTACGCGACGGGGGCTCGATCATCGCCTTCCGCATCGGGTCCCAGCCGATCGCCGAGGCGGGCTTCCGCATCGTCGGTGCGCACAGCGACTCCCCCACCTACCGCGTGCGGCCGAACGCCGACATCTCCCGCGTGGGGTACGCCCAGCTGGCGGTCGAGGTGTACGGCGGCCCGCTGCACTACACCTGGCTGGACCGCGACCTGACCCTGGCGGGGCGGGTCGTGGACCGCGACGGCGCCATCCACCTGGTGCACCTGCCGGGGTCCCTGCTGCGCATCCCGTCGCTGGCGATCCACATGAACCGCGACCTCTACGAGAAGGGGCTGCAGCTCAACCCGCAGCACCACATGGTCCCGATGCTGTCGGCCGCCGCGGCCGACGTGAACCTGGCCGACCTGCTGGCCGACGCCGTCGACGCCGACGTGCTGGGCTGGGACCTGGTCCTGGCCGACACCCAGCCCTCCGCGCTGGCCGGCTACGCCGAGCAGTTCGTGATGGCCCCGCGACAGGACAACCTGGTCAGCTGCCATGCCGGCATCCATGCGCTGGTCGAGGCCGGGGCGACGTCCCATCCGGTGGCCTCCACCCAGGTCGTGATCTGCAACGACCACGAGGAGGTCGGCTCGCGCTCCGCAGAGGGCGCGGCCGGTCCGTTCCTGGAGGACACCCTGCGTCGGCTGGTCGCCGCCACGGGCGATGCGGACCTGCAGTCGCTGCCCCGCGCGCTCGCCGGCTCGGTGCTGGTCAGCGCCGACGCCGCCCACGCCGTCCACCCCAACTACAGCGACAAGCACGACGAGGGCCACCGACCCCGTCTCGGCGGCGGCCCGGTCATCAAGGTCCACGCCAACCAGGCCTACGCCACGGACGCGGGCACCCTGGCCTGGTTCCTGGCGCGCTGCGACGAGGCCGAGGTGCCGGTCCAGCAGTTCACGAACCGGGCGGACTCGCCCAGCGGATCGACCATCGGGCCGCTGACCGCGACCCGTCTGGGCATGCCGACGGTGGACATCGGCAACCCGCTGCTGTCGATGCACTCGGTGCGCGAGCAGTCGGCCACGGTCGACCTGCTGTACTTGACCCGCGCGTTGCGCCAGCATCTGCTCACATGAGCGTGAGCGACCACCCCACCTCCGGGGACACCGACGACGTCGACCTGACCGGGCACGAGCCCGCCGTCGACGTGACCGCTGAGGAGGAGGGGGACGAGCTGGTCGCCCCACACGACAGACGCCCCGACTCGCGGGTGCTGCTGCGCGAGCCGCTGTCGCAGCGCCCGACGGTGCGGGCGGGCGCCTACGCCTGGGCCTTCATCGGGCTCGGGATCCTCGTCGTCATCGCAGGGTTCCTCGTCGCGCAGCTCTCGACGGTGATCGTGCCGATCATCATCGCGCTGTTCCCCGCGGCGGTGCTGCAGCCGCCGACCGACTGGCTGAAGGCCCGCCGGGTGCCCGACGCGCTGGCAGCCGCGATCGTGCTGCTGGGCACGATCGGGGTCGTGACGCTGATCGTCACCCTCATCGCCCCGCCGGTGGCCGCCCAGCTGGACTCGCTGCGCGACTCCATCGAGATGGGCTACGCCCAGCTGGACGACTTCCTGGCCAGCGGCCCGTTCGGGCTGCAGCCCATCCAGCTGGACGACCTGATCGCGGCCGTCACGGACCAGCTGCGCACCGGCAACGACGAGGGTGGCGGCGTCGCCGGCAACGCCCTGGGTGTCGCCCGTGCCTTCTTCGAGACGGCCACCAGCACCCTGCTGATGTTCATCGTGCTGTTCTTCTTCCTGATGGACGGCCGCCGGATCGCGGAGTGGGTCAAGTCGGTCTTCCCCCACCGGCTGCACGAGGACGTCGCGATCATCGGCTCGATGGGCTGGCGGACCATCGGCGGCTACATCCAGGGTCAGCTGATGGTGGCCGTCGTCGACGCTGTGTTCATCGGGCTGGGCCTGTTCATCGTCGGGGTCGAGCTGGCGCTGCCGCTGGCGGTCATCGTGTTCTTCGGTGGGCTGTTCCCCGTCGTCGGGGCGGGGATCGCGGGGTTCCTGGCCGCCCTGGTCGCGCTGGCGACCAACGGGCCGGGGACCGCGGCGCTGGTCATCGGCATCGTGCTGGGTGTCCAGTTCCTCGAAGGGCAGCTGCTGCAGCCGCTGATCCTGGGCCGGACGCTGTCCATCCACCCCCTGGCGATCATCGTCGCGCTGACCGTCGGCGGCTTCCTGCTGGGCATCCTGGGCGCGTTCCTGGCCGTCCCCGTGGCCGCCGCGTCCGCCCAGACCGTCGGCTACCTGCGCCGGCGCATCCCCGGCTGACCCGCCCCCTCGCGCCGTTGGATCCCGCGCGCCGTTGGACCCCGCGCGCCGTGTGACCCAGCCCTTTCGGTCCACTTAGCCGCGTTCAGCTGCGCAGGCCGACGACCGAGAGGGCGGGAAGGGGCGGTCGACGGGGACCCTCTCGGTCCACCGGCCCCGACCACGCCCGCGCGGGTGGGTCGAAAGGGACGGGCCGGGTGCGAACAGCGGGGACCGGGCCGCGTGCGAACAGCGGGGCGGGGGCGGAGGGGCGGGACGACGACGGCCCCCCACCGTGCTGGTGAGGGGCCGTCGTGAGGTCTGGTCGGTCTAGTCGAACAGCATCTGGACGCGCTGGACGTCCTCGCTGCCGATCAGCGGGCCCAGCCAGGCGGCGGTGCGCTGCGGGTCGCCGGCGATCTGCTCGAGCGTGTCCAGGCGGGCGCCGGCGTCCAGCGTCGTGAACGACGGGTGGGCCTCGGCGACCTGGGACAGCTCGCCCCGCATGTGGGGGTGCAGGTGGGCCAGGTGGCCGATCAGCAGGCCGTAGGCGCAGGCACGTGCGGCCTCGGCCTGGGGCTGCATGGTCCAGTCGGTGTTGATGCGGGACAGGCGCGGCTCGACCTGCGAGGCGACCTCGTCGACCCAGCCCTTGACGTCGGCCTCGAGCGCAGCGCGCTGGTTGGCGACCAGGTTGGTGTCGGAGGGCTCGCCCTCCTCGATCGTCCCACCCTCGGCTGCGGCGCTGGTCTCGGCGGCCGGCTCGGGCTCCTGTGCGGCCTCGGGCTCGGGCTGCGCGGCAGCCTCGGGCTCGGCAGCCGCCTGCGGCGCCCAGGTCGAGTCACCGACTGGCTCGGTCGCCTGCGCCTGCGCGGCGGCCTCCTCCTGCTGGACGGCCTCCTGCACCGCCTCGGACTCGGTGGACGCCGCGGTCTGCTCGGCCGCGGACTCCTGACCACCGTCGCCCTCCGCAGGCGGGTCCCAGTCGGTCTTGCCGTCGGTCGAGACGTGACCGGTCCACGCCGCGCCGTCCCAGTACCGGAACTGGAAGCGTCCGGACGGGTCCGGATACCAATCAGCTGCTGGTGC
>JBFKGB010000138.1:0-8510 GCA_041633535.1 Euzebya sp.
AGTTGACCGTCATGACCTCGACGATGGGCCGCATGCCGCCCAGGGCCGCGCCGATGCCGATGCCCGTGAAGCCGTTCTCGGCCAGCGGGGTGTCGCGGACGCGGTCAGGACCGAAGGTGTCGAGCATCCCCTTGGACACCGCGAAGCAGCCGCCGTACGCGCCCACGTCCTCACCCATGAGGAAGACCCGGTCGTCGGCCTCCATGGCCTGGACCATGGCCGCCCGCAGGGCCTCCCGGTAGCTCAGCTTGACGACGCTCATGACACCAGCCCCTCGGAGTGGACGAACCGCAGCAGGTCCTCGACGTCCTCCAGCGACCCGGCCTCGGCGAACGCGACGGCCGCGTCGACCTCCTCGGCCACCGCGGCCTCGATCCCGGTGACCCCTTCATCGTCGATCAGCCCCCTCTCACGCAGCTTGGCGGTGAACAGCACGATCGGGTCGCGGTTGGTCTGCCAGTCCACGACCTCCTCGGCGTCGCGGTACAGCTCGGGGTCGAACATCGAGTGCGCGCGGAAGCGGTAGGTCCGCAGCTCCAGGAAGTGCGGTCCGCCGCCGCCCCGGGCGGCGGTCGCGGCCTTCCGCGCCGCCTTCTCGACCTTCCGCACGTCCATGCCGTCGACCGGCCAGGCCGGCATCTCGTAGGAGGCCGCCTTCAGGCACAGGTCGGTCTCGGACTCCGAGCGGGACAGCGCCGTGCCCATGGCGTAGCTGTTGTTCTCGCAGCAGAAGACGACGGGCAGGTCCCACAGGGCGGCCAGGTTCGCCGTCTCGTGGAAGACCCCCTCGGCCATCGCGCCCTCGCCGAAGACGCAGAACGTCACGCGGTCACGGTCCTGCATGCGGTCGGCCAGCGCCAGCCCCGCCGCCACCGGCATGCCACCGCCGACGATCGCGTTGCCGCCGTAGAAGCGGGTGGCGGCGTCGAACAGGTGCATCGAGCCGCCGCGGCCGCGGCTGCACCCCTCGACCCTGCCGTACATCTCGGCCAGGATGGCGCCCATCGACACCCCCTTGAGCAGGGCGTGGCCGTGCTCGCGGTAGGTGGCGACGACGGCGTCGTCGGGCGCCATCGCCTCGGCGATGCCGGCACCGACGGCCTCCTCACCGATGGCGAGGTGCAGGAAGCCGCGGATGCGGGTCTGCGTGTACAGCTCGGCGCAGCGTTCCTCCATCCGTCGGATCCGCAGCATCTGGGTCAGCAGGTGGCGTCCGTGCGCCGCATCGAGCCTGGTCATGCCGGGGTCTCCAGTGTCGAGGTGTCACCCTCCGCCAGGCCCAGCTCGCGGGCCTTCAGCAGCCGCCGCATGATCTTGCCGCTGCGCGTCTTCGGGAGGTCGTCGGTGAACTCGATCTGCTTGGGCGACACCGCAGGGCCCAGCCGGCTGCGGGCGTGGCCGTACAGCTCGCGACGCAGGTCCTCGCCGGCGGTCCAGCCGGCGTTCAGCGAGACGAAGGCCTTGACGACCTCGCCGGCCACGGGGTCGGGCACACCGATGACGCCGGCCTCGGCGACGGACGGGTGCTCGATCAGGGCGCTCTCGACCTCGAACGGGCCGATCAGGTGTCCGGAGGACTTGATGAGGTCGTTGCCACGCCCCACGAACCAGAACCAGCCGTCGGCGTCCCTGCGTGCCAGGTCGCCGCTGATGTAGCGGTCGCCGACGAAGCAGCGCTCGTAGCGCTCGGGCTCGTGCAGGTAGCCCCGCATCATCGACGGCCAGCCTCGGCGCAGGGCCAGCGCACCGACCCGGTCGGGCTCGTCCAGGACCACCACGGCCCCGTCGACGAGGACCGGGTCACCGTCGTCGTCGGCGGCCAGGATCTCGGCGACGACCCCGGGCAGCGGGCGACCCATCGACCCGGGCCGCACCTCGCTGGCGGCGATGTTGGCGATCATGATCCCGCCGGTCTCGGTCTGCCACCAGTTGTCGTGCAGGAGGATGCCGAGGTGCTCCTCGGCCCAGTGCAGGGCCTCGGGGTTGAGGGGTTCGCCGACGCTGGCCGCGAACCGCACCGAGGACAGGTCGTGGCTGCCTGGGAGGTCCGTCCCCGCCCGCATCAGGCGACGCACCGCGGTCGGTGCGGTGTACAGGACGGTGATCTGCTGGTCCTGCAGGATGCGGTACCAGCGGGCCGCGTCGAACTCGCCCTCGTCGACGACCATGGTGACGCCCAGCACGAGGGGCGCGATGATCCCGTAGGACGTGCCGGTCACCCAGCCGGGGTCGGCGGTGCACCAGAAGACGTCCTCGGGGTGCAGGTCCAGGGCGAACCGTCCGGTGACGGCGTGGGCCAGCACGGCGTCGTGGACGTGCACCGCCCCCTTCGGCATGCCGGTGGTGCCGCTGGTGAAGTGCAGCAGCGCCATGTCCTCGCGACGGGTCGGTGCGACCGGCCGGCCGGGCGCAGCCGCCTGCAGCAGCGTGGGCAGGTGCAGCGTCCCCTCCACGTCGGGCTCGTCCAGCAGCAGGACGTGCTCGAGCATCGGCAGCGCGTCACGGATGGCCGCCACCTTGCGGCGGTACAGCGCAGCGGTGGTGACCAGCACACGCCCGTCGCCCCGGCCGACACGCTCGCGGATCGGCTCGGGCCCGAAGGCGCTGAAGAGGGGACAGAAGACCGCGCCGTGGTGGAGGGTCCCCAGGGCGGCGACGTACAGGTCGACGACACGACCGCTGAGGGCGAACACCCGGTCGCCCCGGTCCACCCCGAGGGACGCGAGCACGTCGGCGAACCGGCTGACCCGGTCGGCCAGCGCTGCGTACGTCACGTCGACGACGCGATCGTCCTTGCCGATCCAGCGGATGGCGACGTGGTCGGCGCGCGGCCCGGCCGCATGGCGGTGGACGGCCTCATGGGCGATGTTCAGCCCGCCGTCCGGCAGCCCGTCCAGCAGGTCGCGGGCGGCGTCCCAGGTGAAGGTCCGTCGCTCCGCGTCGTAGTCGGACAGGTTCGGCGGTGTCCCTGCCGTCCCGGTGCGCAGCGGAGGCTTGGCGATGATGTCCACGTCGACACCTTCAGCCCACCGCCGGACCACGGACAGGGCTGAAGGTCCCGGCGCGACGGACGAACGTCCCCGTGGATCGCCTTGCGCTACCGAAAGTGATCGGGGACTTCAGCAGGAAAAGCAGGAGAAGGTGCTTTCGGTATCGAAAGCCGCATCTGCATCGGGCGATGGGACCCGACGGAGATGGAGAGCCGCCATGAACCGAACACCGATCCGACTGCTACTCATGCTCGTGCTGGTCGTGGGCCTCATCGCCCCGGCCGGTGCCTCGCCGGCCGGCGGTGAGGAACCCGCCCCAGAGGTCTCGCTGGACCTCAGCGGCACCTGGCGGTTCAGCACCGGCGACGACCCTGCCTGGCGTGACCCGGCGTTCGACGACTCCGCCTGGGACACCGCGCAGGTGCCCGACACCAGCCTCAACCAGGGCTTCGACAACTACGACGGGTACGCCTGGTTCCGTCTGGACTTCGACATCCCGGCTGCCGCCGAGGGGCAGAACCTGATCGCCGCGATGGGCTTCATCGACGACGCCGACGAGGTCTACCTCAACGGTGTGCTGATCGGCCGTTCGGGTCAGGTGGACTCACCGCGCAAGTCCGCCTGGTACGAGCGTCGCAGCTACGCCGTCCCCGCTGGCGCCGTGGTGTACGGCGGCACCAACACGCTGGCCGTGCGCATGTACGACATGAGCGGCGGCGGTGGCTGGTACAAGGGCCCGATCGGGCTGTTCTCCAAGCAGACTCTGCGGGCACAGGTGCACGGCATCACCGCCCCGCCCGCCGACGACGCGGTGCGGGACGCCGTCCTCGACGTGCTGGACACCCAGGACCGGGCGCTGCGCGCCGGGGACCTCGACACCTACGCCGCGACGCTGTCACCCGGGTCCTTCCACGACGGGCAGGACGCCGACCGGCGGGTCCGTGAGCTGCAGGCCCGGCTGGAGGGCGCCGACACCGTCCGCTACCGCGACACCGAGGTCGAGGTGCTGCAGGACGGCGAGCAGCTGATCGTCGACACCAACCGGTCGCTGGAGGCGCAGACCGGCGAGGACGTCCGCGTGCTGCGCCCCACCCGCCAGGAGTTCCTGCGGTTCGACGCCCGGACGCTGCAGGAGGTCGGCAACCAGTCCCGCTTCTTCCGTGACGTGCTGTACTCCCAGGTGGAGGGCAAGCCGCGCGAGTTCAACGTCTACCTGCCGCCCAGCTACACCAGCGAGCCGGACCGACGCTACCCCGTGGTCTACCTGCTGCACGGCATCAACGGCGGCAACCGTGAGTGGGAGCCGCGCGAGATCGACGACGTGATGGACGGCATCATCGCCGAGCACGACCTGGCCGAGAGCATCGTGGTCATGCCCCACGGCGAGTCGCTGTGGTACCGCGACAACGCCACGGTGCCGTGGCGGACGATGTTCATCACCGAGCTGGTGCCGCTGGTCGACGCCGAGTACCGCACGATCCCCGAGGCGGACATGCGTGGCCTGACGGGCGTGTCGATGGGTGGCAACGGGGCGTTCAGCATCGGCTGGGACCACCCGGAGCTGTTCCGCTCGATCGGCAGCCACATCGGCTCGCTCACGCTGGGCGGCAACGGCCAGTCGGTGGCGAACTACCCCGCGGTGCGGGTCACCACGATGACCTCTGCCTTCCTGCAGCAGTACGACTACTTCTTCGACGCCTGTCCGCTGGACGACTTCGGCTTCGCCGGTGGTGTCGTGGCCATGCAGGCGCAGCTGACGGCGAAGCTGGTCCCCCACGAGGGGATCATCTACCCCGGCACCGGTCGCCACAACGACGACTGCTGGATGCCGAACCTGTGGCGGTCCTTCGCCATGCACTCCGACAGCTTCCGCTCCCGCGGCCTGTCGGGCTGATGCCGGGAACCTGCCGCGCGATGACGACGTCTGACCACCCATGAACCAGGTGGCCACTCCCCCCGCCCTGCCGTCGCGCGGCAGGTCCGTCCTCGTCCTCGGCGTCGTCCTGCACCTCGCCGTCGCCGTCTTCCCGCTGTCCGCCTCGGGCCTGATGGCCCCCGGCGGTGCGATCGTCCTGCTCTACGCCGGCTGGGCCGGCCTGGGGCTGGCGGCATGGCGCACCCGCCGGACACGGCCATGGGCCATGCTGGTCGCAGCAGCTGCTGCGGTCCTGCTGTGGTTCGCGGTGATGACGCTGGGCGACCGGCTGCTGGGCTGGACGGCCTGACCGACGCCGGATCAGGCCTGTCCGCGCAGGATCGCGCCCACGTGGCCGATCCAGACGTGGACGGCGACCGGGTCGCTGGGGTCGTGCTTGCCGGACTCGGCGGCGATCTGCTGGGCGAACTCCGTGATCCGGGGCTCGCTGCTGATCATCCCGGCACGGCGGATCATCCGCTCGAGCTGCTCGGCGTCGAGCCGCATCAGGCGGCCGACCAGCCGGTCGGTCGTGACGACCTCGTTGGCCGCGTCGCCGGCGGTGGGTGCCTGCTGACCGGGGACGATCGCACCGACCAGGATGAGGAACCGTCGCAGCTCCTTGCGGCGGTGGATCGACCGCAGCGCCATGCCCAGGTTCGCCACGTCGCCCGCAGCATCGGTGGTGGCGTCGTCGCGGACGTCCGCGAAGGCGGTGTCGGGTACGTCTGCAGCGGTGGCGCCGGGTGCCGCCGCGGCGGCAGCGTCGATGTCGCTCATCGGTCCTCGTTGTCGTCGAACAGGAAGATGTCCAGCACCGCCACGGGCACGAAGTCGTCCTTCTCCTCCGGTGCCTCTGCGACGACGGGCGGGACGAAGGGCTCCCGGGACTGGACCTTGGGCAGCGCCGCAGTGCGGTTGGCCTCCCACGACTGCTCCCTGGGCGGCGCCGTCGCCGGCTCGGCGACGCTGGTGGTCAGGAGGTCGTTGACGTAGTCGACCGGCGGTGTCATCCCGGCCGGTGCCGTGGCCCGCGCCGGCATGGCGATCGACCACTGCCGGGCGCCGTCCTGGGCCGTGCCGGCCACACGGTCATCCGTCGGTGCCGCGACCACTCGGTCCTGGGTCGCCGCGGCCATCTGGGTCTGCAGGGCAGCGGTCACCTGGGGCTCCGCTGCGGCGACACCCGCAAGGCTCGTTGTCGCGGGAACCGGGGGCTGCGGAGCGACGACCGCGCGGGGCTCCGCCGCCACCGCCACGCGCTGGGCGGCGTGGGTGAAGACCCCCTCCGGCGACCCGGCCGTGGTGACGCCCACCTCTACTGACGACCAGCGCTGATCACGCAGCGCCTTGACGATCGCGACCGTGATCACGATCAGCGCGCACGTCGCCAGGGCCGAGATGCCGGCCAGCAGCCACAGGATCACGTCAGCACCACCCGCGCCGAAGGGCACGGGAGGGTGGTCGGGGGACGATGTCGGACGACCTCGTCGGAACGGCGGGGGTGCATGGGGCCTGTCGTGTGGGCGGGAGGGTTGTCCCCCTCTTGTTCGGCGGGTGCCCGGAGGAACCTTAGCGGCGGCTGGCGTGCGGGGTCCGTGCCGGCGTCGCTGCGGGCGTCGCCACCACGGTGGGACGGTCGCCGGCCTCGGCCGGAGCGGGCCGCAGCACGTGCTCGCCGCGGTCCACCGTCCACCCGCGGAACCACGACTCCCCGGCGGCGGGACGGTCGACCGCCTCGACGAAGTACCAGTCGGACTGGACCCGCTGCGGCGTGACGTCGAGGACGTTGTAGCCATGGCTGGTCAGCTCGGCCATCCGGATGTGGGGGTTGTCGGCCAGGATCGCGACCTCGAGGGCGTTGACCGCGGCCAGGAACGCCGGGTCGGCCGGTGAGCGCTCGGGGAACGCCAGCGCCACGGCGTCGAAGTTCGGCGACGTGACCGAGGGGGTCACGAACTCGACCCCGACGTTGCGGACCGCCGGGTTCAGCCCGGTCGGGTCGTACACCGTGGGGTTGTAGGGGTCCCTGGTCAGGTCCGCGGCCCACGAGGTGTGGATGTCGCCGGTCAGCACCACCACGTCCTGGATGTCTGAGCCCAGCACATGGTCGTACAGGCGGTCACGCTCGGCGGTGTAGCCGTCCCAGGCGTCGCCGTTGAACGCGTTGCCGCCCTGGCGCACGAGGGAGGGGCTGTCCTGTCCACCCATCCCGGCCAGCAGGTCCAGCCGTGGCAGGCCACCCGCGTTGAACTGCATCATCATCACCTGCTGGGCGATGATCCGCCACGAGGAGCCGGCGGCAGCCGAGGCCGACAGCTCCTCGAACAGCCACTGCCGCTGGGTCCCCGAGATCATCTCGCGGTCCGGGTCGTCGGCGGACGGCGAGGTGAGCAGCGCCGACACCTCCCGGTCCCGTCCCTCGATCCGGGTGTCCATGACGATCACGTCGGCCAGCGAGCCGTAGCGGAACGACCGGTAGATCCGCAGCGGGTCCTCGACGTCGAGCAGGCGCTTGGGCAGCCACTCCTGGCAGGCCCTGGCCATCGCCTGCTTGCGGACCTCCCACGGCCCCTCGGTCGCCTCGGTGTGGTTCTGCGCGCCGTCGCGGTAGGAGTTGTTCGTCGACTCGTGGTCGTCCCACGTGTGGACCATGGGGAACAGCTGGTGCAGCCGGCGCAGGTCGGGGTCGGTGCGGTACGAGGCGTACCGCAGCCGGTAGTCGGCCAGGGTCACCATCTCCGTCGCCGGCTCGTGCAGCCGTGGCTCGACGGTGTCCCGGGCCCCGGTGTAGGCGCCGTTGGCGTACTCGTACACGTAGTCCCCGACGTGCAGCACGACGTCGATGTCGTCGCGCTCGGCCAGCCGTGCGTAGGCGTTGAAGTACCCGGCCTCGTAGTTGCTGCACGACACGACACCGATGCGCATGTGGTCATCACCCACCCCGGGGGCGGGCGCGGTCCTGGTCCGACCGACCAGCGAGGTGGCGCCGAGCGCGTCGAAGCGGAAGAAGTGGTGGGTGGCCGGGGCCAGCCCGACCAGGTCGACCGTCACCGTCCAGTCCGCCCCTGCATGTGCCAGCGCCTGCCCGGTGCGGACGTGCTGGGTCAGCCCCAGGTCGGTGGCGGCGGTCCAGGTCACCGCGATGGGCGACCCGTCGTGGCCGACCGGCGGCTGCACCCGGGTCCACAGCAGGACCGCGTCGGGCAGCGGCTCGAAGCTGGCCACGCCGTGGACGAAGGGGACCAGGTCCTCATCGACGGACAGCGCGGCCGCGGCCGGTGTCGCGGGCAGCAGGCGGACGAGGGAGGCGGCAGCGGTGACCGAGCCGGCACGCTGCATGAAGTTGCGTCGATCCATGCGACGCAGGATGGGCAGCCCGTGCGGCCTGCGGGTCGACGGGAGCTGAACACGACATGACGGCTGACTTGCCCTCCGGTGCGCAGGAGACCCGGCAGGCGCCGTCGAAGAGCCCCGTCATGTCACGACGTCTCCTCGCCATCCTCACCCTCGTGCTGGTCCCCGCCCTGGTGCCGACGCTGGCCCTCCCCGCGGCCGCGGTGCCGCTGGAGGGGCCACGCAACCCGTTGGAGGCGACGCCCGAC
>JBFKGB010000139.1:0-8502 GCA_041633535.1 Euzebya sp.
CCATGTCGCCGTTGCCGACGTAGGCGTCCGACCAGTCCATCAGGAGGGGACGGCCGTCGCTGATGCACAGGTTGCCGGCACCCAGGTCGCCGTGGACCAGGTCCGTGCCCGCCAGGCTGACCCGGCGGGCCCGATCGCCCAGCTCCTCGGCCCGGCGACGCCACGGCTCGGGTCCCTCGCTGGCCGGCAGCTCGGCCCACGGGTCCACGTCGGCGGGGACGGGCAGCCACGGGGGAGGGGTAGCGGTGGCCACCCGACGCACCGCGCGGAACACGGGTGTCAGGTCAGCGGGCCAGGCCGGCGGCCACACGGCGGCCGACAGGTCACGCTGGACCATCCACGGCACGTCCTCGGTCGCGCCGTGGGCGAGGACGAACGGCATGTGCCGGTGGCGGACGGTGGTGATCAGCGCCGCCTCGCCGCCGACCGCCTCCGCGCTCCACCCGGTGCCGTCCGCGATCTTCAGGAACACCGGCCCGTGACCGGCGAGGTGGGCGGTCAGCCGCCACCCGGGTGCGGTGCCCGCGATCGGCGGGCCCACCGACAGGACCTGGCCGACCTCCTGGCCGATCCGCGCCATCGCCCAGCGCAGCGCCTCGTCGCGCACGTCCTGCGGGGTCGGCCTGGTCTCGGGGTCCTCCACCGGACGGACGCTAACCGACAGGACGCTAGCGCACGAGCCTTCGGCCAGGACCGCCCAGCACGGTTGCCTGTGGACACCGTGGTGCGCCGTCCACTGCCGTCACCGGACGCGGTCCGACGAGGGCGCGGCCGCTCCTACGGTGACCGCATGGACACCGCGATCGCCATCCGCCGTCTGCACCTGCAGGCGGCGTTCCTGGACGCCGACACGCCCGACGTCACCCGGCTGCTGCGCGAGCTGCTGGCCCAGCTGGAGCCCCTCGAGCAGCGGGCCCTCGTCCGCCACGCCTACTGGCGGATGCCGGAGGTGCCCACCGGGGCCCTGCGGCAGGCGGTGGACGGGGACGAGCCGCTGCGGGACCTGGCGGGCAGAGGACCGGTCGTCGGCACCTGCGAGCGCTGCGACCGCGTGCTGCGGGCGCTGTCACGTGACGACGTGGACCGTGAGGGACCGGGGCGGTGCGCGGCCTGCCGCACCCGCCCTGCGTCGGACGGGGGCCTGCCCGGGCCCGTGGCACCGGTCCAGCCAGGCTTCGGCTGGGAGTTCGAGGAGCGGCCGGTCCCCTGGCGCCCGGTGCCCGTCCGGTCGGCAGCGGCAGGTGTGCGCCGCTGGGCCGAGCACTACCCGGAGACCGCCTGATGACGCGGCCCCCGTTCGCTACGGTGCAGCGATGCCACGTGAGGTCGTCGTCCTGGGAACCGCCAGCCAGGCACCCACCCGCGAGCGCAACCACAACGGCTACCTGCTCAGGTGGGACGCCCTGGGGCTGCTGTTCGACCCGGGGGAGGGGACCCAGCGGCAGCTGCTGCTGGCGTCCGAGCGGACCTCGACGATCAGCCACGTCCTCATCACCCACGAGCACGGTGACCACACCCTGGGGCTGCCCGGCGTGATCCAGGCCATGTCGCTGCACCGACGTGACCGGCCGGTGGTGCTGGTCCACCCCGAGCCGGCGGGCGCCTACCTGGACCGCATCCTCGCGGTCGACCTGTACGACAGCGACATCGAGGTCCAGCGGGTGCCGCTGCCGGCGGACCGCACGTCACGGCTTGCGCTGGACGACGACACCACCCTGATCGCCCGGCCGTTGTCGCACCGCGTCCCGACGCTGGGCTACCGGGTGCAGGAGGCCGACAGCCGCTCGATGGACCCGACCCGGCTGGCCGCCGCCGGGCTGCACGGTCCCGCGGTCGGCGAGCTGCAACGGCAGGGCGTGGTGCAGGTCGACGGGCGGACGGTGCGGCTGGAGGACGTCAGCGACCCCCGGCCGGGGCAGGCGATGGCGTTCGCCATGGACACGCGGCGCTGCGACGGCCTGACGGCGCTGCTGGCCGGCTGTGACCTCGCGGTGGTCGAGTCGACGTTCCAGTCCGGCGACGAGACGCTTGCCGACACCTACGGACACCTGACCGCCGGCCAGGCCGGTGCCGCCGCAGCCGACGCCGGGGTGCGGCGGCTGGTGCTCAGCCACTACTCGCAGCGCTACCCCGACACGTCCAGCTTCCAGGTCGAGGCGGCGCTGCACCATGACGACGTGGTCGCCGCCACGGACCTGTCCCGTGTCGAGGTGCCCTCCCGACACCGCCCACGACGGCGCACGACATGAACCGACTCCTCGTGCTCGTGCTGGTCCTGGCCCTCCTGCCCATGGCCGCGGCACCCGGGCAGTCCGAGTCGGCAGGGGCAGGACAGCCCGACCCCGCCGCTGTCGTCACGCGGCTGGCCGGTCCCGACCGGGCGGCGACCGCCGCCCGGCTGGCGCAGGACGGCTGGCAGCAGGCAGGGACGGTCGTGCTGGTCGACGGCGGCCGCTGGACCGACAGCCTGGTCGGGGCACACCTGGCGGCACGCATCGACGCCCCCGTCCTGGTCAGCGGCGCACAGATGCCCGAGGTGACCCGCCAGACCATCGAGGACCTCGGTGTCGAGCGGCTGCTGGTCATCGGCGACGCCGACGACGGTGACATCGACGGCGGTGACGCCGACGGCGTGGTCGTCGAGCGCATCGGCGGGGCCACCCCTGAGGACCTGGCCGTCGCGGCGCTGGACATCGGCCCGGCGCCGCCGGACCGTCCGCTGGTCGTCACCAGCCTGGCGACCTTCCCCGACGCGCTGTCGGCGGGGAACCTGGCGCCCGCAGGGCTGCTGCTGACCGACCCGGGGACGCTGTCGCCCGCGACCGCCGACGCCATCGCCCGGCTGGCCCCCGACAGGGTGGTGGTGATGGGCGGCCCGGCAGCGGTCGCCGACGGCGTGGTGGGACAGATCGCGGACCTGGGGCCGGACGTCGGCCGCGTGGCCGGCGGCAGCCGCCACGACACCGCCGTGCAGGCCGCAGCACACCGCCCCGGTGGCACCGTCGCGGTGGCCTCGGGTGATGTGTTCGCCGATGCGATCGCCCTGGTCCCGTGGGCCGCACGCCGGCAGGCGGCCATCCTGCTGACGCCCCACCCCGCGATGACCGCCACGTCCCTCGACCACGTCGTCGCCGCGGGGCACGACGGTGCCGTCGTCGCCGGGGGGACCGCGGCCGTCGGCAACCACGTCGACGCCCAGCTCTCAGCGGCGATCACCGGAACCCCCCTCCCTGACGTGGTCCGGGCGGTCCGCGAGCTGACCGCCGAGGAGCGCGAGCGCATGACCGGCACCACCTGGGAGGAGGGCTGCCCGGTCGGTCTGGACGCGCTGCGAGCCATCGAGCTGTCCCACTTCGACCTGGGCGGCAACGTCCGCGACGACGGTCTGCTGGTGGTGCACGCGGACGTCGCCGAGGACGTCGCGCAGGTCGTGGTGGCCCTGTTCGACGCACGGTTCGGGCTGCACCGGGTCCAGCCGGCGCACACCGCCGGCGGCGACGACGACCTGCTGATGGCGACCAACACGACGTCGGCCTTCAACTGCCGGACGGTGGCGGGGACCTCCCGATGGTCGACGCACGCCGACGGCACCGCCATCGACATCAACCCCGTCCAGAACCCCTGGGTGCGCGGTGACGCCGTCGAGCCACCGGCCGGGCGGGCCTACTTGGACCGCACCGACGTCAGGCCCGGCATGGTCGTGCGCCCGGGGCCGGTGGTCCGGGCGTTCGAGGCCATCGGCTGGGGCTGGGGCGCGGACTTCACGACCAGCGACGACCTGCAGCACTTCAGCCTGTCGGGTCGCTGACCCCCCGCGTCCAGATCCGCTCGTCCAGGGCCAGCCCGACCTGGACGGCTGGACCGATCAGCAGCGCGAAGGCCAGCGTGCCCAGCCCCAGGGTGCCGCCCAGCGCCGCACCCACGGTCAGCGCCGAGATCTCGATCAGTCCGCGGATCACCGCGATGGGCTTGCCCGTCGCGCGGTGCAGACCCGTCATCAGACCGTCGCGCGGTCCGGGTCCGTGATGGGTGCCCAGGTACAGGCCGGAGCCGACACCGACCAGGCCGATGCCCCCGAGCAGCAGCGCCACGCGCACGGCCAGACCGCTCGGCTCGCCGACCACCAGCAGCGTGGCGTCGATCGCCAGACCGATCAGGAACACGTTCAGGACGGTGCCCAGACCCGGCCGGACGCGCAACGGCACCCAGATGGCGAACAGCACCAGCCCGATCAGGATGCTCGCACCGCCGATGGTCAGCGGTGTCTGCAGCGACAGGCCCTCGGCGAAGACGGTCCACGGTGAGTTGCCGAGCGACGAGCGGACGATCAGGGCGTCGCCGACACCGAAGACGGTCAGGCCGCTGACCAGCCGGACCGTGCGTGCGGGTGATGAGCGCCACAGCGGCGCGGGTGCCACGGCCAGGGAGGGGGTTGTCACGACCTGCACGCTACGGCGTCATCGGCAGCCAATGCGACGGCCACCTGTCCGCGGCGCTAGCGTCGGGAGGGATGGACCAGCAGCGCAGAGGACCGGGCGGACGGCACGTCGTCCTGGGCCTCGTCACGGCGGTCGTGCTGGCCGCCTGCTCGGCTGCCGCACCGGTCGCCCGGACACCGGCCGTCCTGGCGACCGCACCCCCGACGATCCCGACGGTGGTCGAGTCGACGCGCACCGAGTCGACGGTCACCGAGTCGACGCGCACCGAGCCGGACGTGACCGAGCAGCCGCTGCCCGAGGGGGTCCACCGGCCGGACTGGCTGGGCACGCGCCCCCTCCCGCTGGACGCCGACGGTCAGGCGATACCCCAGCCGACCCCCGAGGAGCTCGTCGTCCGGCGGGTCCCCACCATCGACCTGCTGCCGCCCCCTCCGGCCGACGCGCCCTACCGGCTGACCATCCAGCCGCTGGACGAGGCGACGGCCGCCCGGTCGACCTGGACGCCGGAGTGCCCCGTGACCCGCGAGGAGCTGGCGTACCTGACCGTGTCGTTCTGGGGCTTCGACGACCGGCCCCACACCGGCGAGCTGATCGTCCACGCCTCGTGGGCGGAGGAGGTCGGTGACATCTTCGCCCAGCTGTTCGCCGCCCGGTACCCGATCGAGGAGATGCGGATCGTGTCGGCGGCCGAGATGGAGGGCGTCCCCACCGGTGACGGGAACGTGACCAGCGGCTTCGTGTGCCGGCCCGTCAGGGGCGGTGCCACCTGGTCCGCCCACGCCCACGGGCTGGCCATCGACGTCAACCCCTTCATCAACCCCTACGAGCGCGACGGCCGGATCCTGCCCGAGCTCGCCGGCGCCTACCTGGACCGCGGGCACCGCAGACCTGGGATGATCGAGGAGGGGTCGGTCGTCGTCTCCGCCTTCGACGCCATCGGGTGGGGCTGGGGCGGGCGCTGGCGCAGCCTCACAGACCACATGCACTTCTCCGCCACCAACCGCTGAGGCGCAGTACGGTGCAGTTGATGCGTCGGCTGCTGAGCGTGCTCGTGACACTCGTCCTCGCCCTGGGGGCCGCACCGGCCGTGACCGGGGGTGGGACCGCGCTGGCACAGGCCGGCCCGCAGCCGTGGACCGTCCAGCCGGGACTGCTGCAGACCGTCACCGGTCCGGCCGACGCCGAGATCCCGGTCACCCTGGACTACGACCTGTACCTGCCGGACAACGCGACCGCGCTGACGCCGCAGCCGGCGATGGTGCTGGCACACGGCTTCGGCAACGCCAAGGACGCCGCCGAGCTGCGGACGCTGGCAGCCTTCTTCGCCTCGCACGGCTACGTGACCCTCGCCTCGACGCACATGGGCTTCGGCGGCTCGACGGGCTGCATCGCGCTGGACCTCGCCGACTACGACGGACGCAACGTCGTCAGCCTGATCGACGTCCTGGCTGCGCGTCCCGAGGTGCTGAAGACCGACGGCGACCCGGTCGTCGGGATGCTCGGCGGGTCCTACGGGGGTGGGCACCAGGGCGGCGTCGCCGCCCAGGACGACCGGCTGGACGCCATCGCCCCCCACCGCACCTGGAACTCGTTGCAGTACAGCCTGGTCCCCAACAACCGGGTGACCACGGGCATGTGGAACCTCGACGACTACACCCAGGGTGTCTTCAAGCAGGGCTGGACCAGCCTGTTCTACGCCCTCGGGTCGACCCAGCCGCTGATGGGCAACGGTGGCTGCGACCCGATCACCCAGCAGCTGCTGTACCCCGGGCAGGTGCCGTGCCTGGGCTTCGACCCGCGCGTCTGCGGCATCTTCACGTCGCTGACCGCCACCGGCGACGTCAGCGAGGCCCAGCGCGAGCTGATCGGCGGCGGTGCCATCGCCAACCAGGTCGATGACATCGACGTGCCGGTGCTGCTGATGCAGGGACAGTCCGACACCCTGTTCACGCTGACCGAGGCCATCGCGACCTACGAGGCGCTCGATGCCAGGGGTGTCGACGTCGACATGGTCTTCAACTGGGGCGGCCACGGCTACCAGCCCCGGCCGGGGGAGGGCGATCCCTACTCGGGTGCCTTCGACGAGAGCGACGCGCAGCAGGCGGTGTTCGGCGCCACCTACATGGCCGACCGGATGCTGCGCTTCTTCGACGAGCACCTGCGCGGGGTGCCCGACACCAACCCCCGCGTCGCCTGGTTCGCCGACTGGATCGACTACGACGTGGAGCGCACCGGTGGGACGGCGGCACCGGCCTACCGAACGGCCGCGGACTACCCGGTGGGTGGCGTCACCGCGTTCCACCTGGACCTGGGCGCGCAGGCGCTGGTGCCCGCCGCCGACGGCGCCCCCGAGCCCTCCTCAGCCAGCATCGTCAACCCGCCGGGTGGGACCCCCGCAGCCCACTCCGAGACGCCCAACTTCACCGGCGAGGGGCAGCCCGGTGCGGCCGTCCCGCCACAGGAGGTCCAGGGGCAGCACGTGGCCCTGGACTCCCCGCCCCTGACACGGCCCCTCGAGGTCGTCGGCACCGGCAGCGTCCTGCTGGCCCTGGCGAACGCCAACAGCCAGGACGCCGTCGTGTTCGTCAAGGTCTACGACGTCGCCCCCGACGGCAGCGCGACGCTGGTCCGTCGGCTGGTGACCGCGTCGCGCGTCCCCGCCGAGGAGATGCCCGGCCGGTCCCTCATCCGCCTGCCCGGGCTGGTCCACCGCTTCGACGTCGACCACCGTGTCCGGCTGGTGCTCGCGACGACCGACGACTCCTACCGCAACGCCACCGTCGCCGACCAGGTCACGTTCGTCAGCGGTGGTGACAGCGCCTCGATCGTCAGCCTGCCGACGGTCGAGGGGCCGCTGGTGGACCGGATCGCCGGTCCCGACCGTGTGCAGACGGCGGTGCAGCTGTCCCGCACCGCCTTCGAGCAGGCCGACGCCGCGGTGCTGGCTGCGGCGGGGGACTTCCCCGACGCGCTGGCCGCCGGCGGGCTGGCTGCGACCGTCGGCGGGCCGCTGCTGCTGACCGACCGTCTGGGCGTGCGTGCCGACGTGGTGCAGGAGCTGCGCCGGCTCGGCGTGCAGCGCGTCTACGTGGCCGGTGGCGTCGCCAGCCTGTCCAGCGCCATCGAGGCCGACCTGGCCGGCTTCGACGTACAGCGTCTGGCCGGTGCCGACCGGTTCGCGACGGCTGCGGCCGTCGCCGCCGAGATCGTCCGGCTGCGGGGCCCACGCGAGGCCGTCGCGCTGGCGCGTGGCGACGACTTCATCGACGCGCTGGCCGCCGGGTCCCTGGCAGCACAGGGGGTCCCCGTGCTGCTGACGTCGCCTGGCAGCATGCCCCGGTCCACCCGCGACGCCATCGCCGCCATGGACCCCCAGCGGGTGCTGGTCGTGGGTGGCCCGGTGGCCATCAGCGAGGGCGTCGTCACCCAGCTGGACCGTCCGTCGGCACGGCTGGCCGGCGCAACCCGGTACGAGACCGCCCGTGCGGTCCTCGCCGAGGCGGAGCGCCTGCGCGGTCGGCCGGCGGACACGATCCTCATCGCCTCGGGGGCCACCTTCGCCGACGCCCTCGCCGCCGCACCCGCCGCCCAGGCGCTGGACGGGGTGCTGATGCTCACCGACCCGCGCGGCCTGGAGGCGAGCCCCCCGACCGGGCAGGTCCTGCAGGAGGGCTGGCGCCGCGCCTACCTCGTCGGCGGCTACGCCGCGCTCTCACCGGTGCTGGACGGCCAGATCGCGGTGCTGCTGGACGCCGTCGGCTGACCCGGTCGTTCAGCCCGCCCCGACACGGCTGGCGTAGACGGCGTGCACGGTCGGGGACAGCCAGCCGGTCAGCCCGACGGTCCAGCCCGTGGGCGGGACACCCGCGGTCAGGTGGTCCAGGACCGCCGGCTCCACCGCCTCGCCTGACTGCAGCATCGTGGCGCCGCCCAGGACGGCGACGGGCACCGCGGCGAAGCGCTCGAGGCCGCCCGTGGTCCCGACCAGCACCACCGGGCTGCCGGAGGACGGGGTGACGTCGGCGTCGGGCTGCACGGTCCGGGGGATGCCCCGGTCGGCCAG
>JBFKGB010000140.1:0-8468 GCA_041633535.1 Euzebya sp.
ATCGACTTCCAGACGACGTTGTCCTGGACCTTCTTCTTCAGCTCGTCCGGCTTCGGCGGGGAGGGGATCAGTCGTGACACTGGTCACAGTCCTTGAGAGTGGTGGGCTTCTTCTGCTTCTAGGATTCGACCCGACCGAGCCACAGGGCGTCGGACGGGCAGCGCTCGACGCAGATGGCGCAGCGGGTGCACTCGTTGTCGTCGATGATGAAGGTGGCGGACGCGGACTGGGCCAGCGTCAGGACCTCGGGGTTCTCGGCGTCGGTGATGACGTCAGGGGCGAGCATCCAGATGCACTCCCACGGGCAGACGTCCTCGCAGGCGCGGCACAGGATGCACAGCTCGGGGGTCAGGCCGATGTGGCGCTTGGGCTTGACGCGCTCCTGCAACCACGACGGGTCGACTGTCTCGATCCGGTAGTCGTCGTAGATCTCCGGGTGGAGACCCTGGTCTGTCAGACCCATGGCAGCGCTCCTCTCTGTGGTCGGGTGGTGGTCGGTACTGCGTGGTCAGCGGCGGTGATCACTTGTACCCACCGGACTTCTCGCCCGCTTCCTCGCCCTCGGCGAGGCCACGGGGGTAGCGCTTCTGCACCGCCAGCGCGAGTGCGCCGAAGGCGCCCATCGCGATGAAGGTCTCGACCATGACGATCGAGTCGCGGAACACCTGGTAGAAGTTGCCGAACAGCGTGAACTCGCCGATGGCGATCCGCGACGGGACGATCGTGTCGGCGAGGATGTCCCGGCCGCCGTCGATGAAGTAGATCCAGGCGGACGGCAGGATCCCGAAGGCCCACAGCGTCGCGATCATCGCCGCGCAGCCACCGAAGGTCGCCGACACCCAGCCGTAGTCGTCCCGGGTGCGGTGCGCGGCCAGCAGGAACACGGCGGTCAGCAGGATGCTGCCGCCCGTGATGGCCAGGCCGGTGAAGCCACGACCGAATGTCCAGGCGTAGCTGAACACGTCCGGGATCGCACCGAAGAACTCGGTTACCACGTTCACTGTGTCGGCCTTCCTCAGGGGTCGTTGGCGAGGGATGTTCGCGTCGGCGCCTGCTGCAGGATCACAGCGGCTGGCACGACGGCCTCGAAGTTGTGCAGATCGTACCCGCACCACGTGGGATGGAGCCAACCGACACGGCGCCCAGGGTGCGGTGGAGCGGTCGTTCTCGGTAACCGATGTGACCCGTCAGCCCCTCAGGCGGGGGTGTCCGGCACCTCGACACCCAGGTGCTCGGCGACCAGCTCACGCATCTGCTCGGGGGTCAGCGGACCCGTGTGCCGGTAGGCCACGGCACCGTCGGGCTGCACGAACAGCGTCGTGGGCATCCCGAAGCCCCCGGTCAGGGCGAAGTACTCGCCCTGACGGTCCACGGCCAGGTCGTAGGTGATGCCGAGGTCCTCCACGAACGGCTCGGCGTTCAGCGCGGCGTCCTGCGTGTTGATGCCGACCAGGCGCACCGTGTCACCGGCGGCCGTGTGCAGGTCCTCGAAGTCCGGCATCTCCGCGACGCACGGCGCACACCAGGTCGCCCAGAAGTTGACCACCAGCGGGGCCCCGCCCAGCAGGCTCGACACGGGGACCTCACCCTCCTCACCGAACGCCTCGAGGGTGAACGCCGGTAGGGTGTCCACGGCGTCGGTCAGGCCGAACCCGGCCTCACCTGCCGAGGTGACGGTGTCGATCGTGGCGGGCGCCGTGGGTGTCGACGGGGTCGAGGAGCCGCTGAACGCCAGCGCGACCCCGATCACGACGACGACGGCGACCACCCCCACGACGAGGGTCCGCAACCCCCCTCCCCCGGGCTGCGCGACGTCGTCGGTGGCAGGGGCGTCGGCCGTGTCGTCCAGTTCGCTCATGCCCCCATTGTCGGGCGTGCACCGCACCACATCCACCATGGTGGATCCTGCTCAGGATCCGCCGGCCATCTCGCCGCCGACGACCTGCCCGCTGGCCATGACCATCCGGACGTCGTCGTAGGCGGCGGGGTCGGCCAGGGGGTCACCGCCCAGCACCACCAGGTCGGCGACCGCCGACGCCTCGATCCGTCCGGTGTCCAGCTGCAGGTAGGCGGCCGCGTCGGAGGTGGCGGCCCGCAGCACCTCCCCAGGTGTCATGCCGGCGGCCAGCAGCAGCTCGACCTCGGTCCGCTCGATGCCGGGCGCGGTCCCGCCGTTGCCCAGGTCGCTGCCGTAGAGCACGATGCCGCCCGCCTCCCGGAAGGCACGCAGGTCCTGGGCGGCCCCGGCGTCCCTTCCACGGATCTCCAGGGTCGGGACGACGACGACGCCCGCCTGTGCCACCGCCACCATCTCGGCCGCCGTCACGTCGTGCAGGGGCAGGTGCGCCAGCTCGCGGACGCCGGCGTCCAGGGCCTGCCGCAGCCGCGCCGACGACCCGACGTGGGCGGTCGTGCGCAGCCCGCGGTCCCCGGCGGCCGCGACGATCGCCGCCAGGGTCGCCTCGTCCAGCACGGGCAGGCCACCGGCGTCCTCCAGCGCCACCTTGATGACCGTGGCGCCCGCCAGCACCTGCTCCTGCACCGCGGCGACCGCGTCGTCGGGGCCGGTCACCTGACGTGCGGTGCCGTCGGCGCCCCACGAGGTGGTCGGGTACCCGCCCACCGCGGTCAGGATCCGGCCGGCGATCAGCACGCGCAACGGCGTGCTGCCCCGCAGGGCCTGCGCCGCGTCCGGAGGACCGCCCAGGTCGCGGACGGTGGTGACCCCGCCCGCCAGCACGTCGGCCGCCGCCGCGAACTGCATGTGCACGTGGCAGTCGATGAAGCCCGGCACCAGCCAGCCACCGGCCAGGTCCACCTGCGGCACGTCAGCGGGGGCGACCGTGCCGACCTCGGTGATCCGGCTGGCGCGGACGGTGACGACGACCGGCTCGCCGGTCCCGGGCGTCCGCAGCCCGGTCAGGGCCACGGGTTCGACGGTCAGCGGGTCGCGGTCGGCCAGGGCGACGCCCGGCGCGCCGTCGTCGGTGCAGCCGGCCAGCAGGCCCGTGCCCGACGTCCCCAGCAGCGCGCTAGCCGCGAGGAAGCGTCGCCGCGACAGCACGGGCGGTCTCGATCGTCGTGTCGATGTCCGCCTCGGTGTGGGCCGTCGAGACGAACATCGCCTCGTAGCCCGACGGCGGCAGGTACACGCCGCGGCTCAGCATCCCGTGGAAGAAGGCGGCGTAGCGGTCGTGATCGGCGGCCTTGGCCTGCTCGTAGTCCCGGACCGGCCCGTCGGTGAAGTACAGCCCGAACAGGCTGCCGACGTGCTGGATGACCGCCGGGATCCCGGCCTGGGCGAACACCTCGGCCCAGCCGGCGCGCAGGCGGGCCGACAGGGCGTCCAGCCGGTCGTAGGCGGCCTGGTCCAGCAGGCGCAGCTGGGTGATGCCGGCGGCCACCGCCACCGGGTTCCCGCTGAGGGTCCCGGCCTGGTAGACGGGACCGACGGGTGCCAGCTGCTCCATGACGTCGCGGGGACCGCCGAAGGCGGCCAGCGGGAAGCCGCCGCCCACGACCTTGCCGAAGGCGACCAGGTCCGGCTCCAGGCCCAGCAGCTCGGTCGCGCCGCCGCGGGCCAGCCGGAACCCGGTCATGACCTCGTCGACCAGCAGCAGCGCCCCGTGGTCCCGCGAGATCCGGCGCAGGAAGGCGTGGTAGCCCTCGTCCGCGGGCACCAGGCCCATGTTGGCCGCGACCGGCTCGCAGGCGATCACCGCGATGTCGTCGCCGTGCTCGGCGAAGGCGGCCTCGACGGCCGCGGTGTCGTTCCACGGGACCACGATGGTGTCCTGCGTCGCCCCCTCGGTGACGCCGGGGCTGTTGGGCAGGCCCAGGGTGGCCACGCCCGACCCGGCCTCGACCAGCAGGCTGTCGGCGTGACCGTGGTAGTGGCCGGCGAACTTCACGATCTTGCTGCGGCCGGTGGCGCCGCGGGCCACCCGGATGGCGCTCATCGCCGCCTCGGTGCCGGAGGAGACGCACCGGACCATCTCGACGCCGGGCACGCGGCTGACGATCTCCTCCGCCAGCTCGATCTCACCCAGCGTGGGCGCACCGTAGGAGGAGCCGGCGCGTGTCGCGGCGATGGCGGCCTCGACCACCTCGGGACGGCTGTGACCCAGGATCAGCGGCCCCCAGGACATGACGTAGTCGATGTAGCTGACCCCGTCCTCGTCGGTGACACGCGCGCCCTCGCCGTGGGCCATGAAGCGGGGGGTCCCCCCGACGCCGCGGAACGCGCGGACCGGCGAGTTCACGCCACCGGGGATCACCGCCCGGGCTCGCTCGAACAGCGAGGCGCTGCGGTCGGTGCGGTCGGAGGGGGCGTCGGTCGAGGTGCTCACCGCCCGAAGCCTCGCCGTGCGACGGGACCGTCGCAACACCGACGGCACCCGGTGGATCCGGTCCGGCTCAGCTGCCGCCCAGCCAGCGCCCCAGCGTGGCCCGCCAGCCCTCGGCCGCGGGTGGGGGCAGGCGCAGGTCCGGCTGGCGGGTCGTCATCGTGATGCCGTCCAGCGCCTCGTCCACCGCCTGCCGGACACGGGCGGTCCACCGGCGGCCGACCGCCAGGGCCGTCCCCGCGCCGGCGGTGGCCGCAGCCCCGAACGACACCAGGAACTGCGCCAGGTCGCTGCTGATCGCCGCCGTGTCGGGGACGACGCCGGCGCTGACCAGCCCGACGGCGACGCCGCCGACCAGGCCGGCGGTCAGGATGCCGCCGGTGGTCTGGCGGATCGTCGAGGTGTCGGCCTCGAGCTGGACCAGGGTGCTGTCGGGGCCCGGCTCGACGCGGACCTGCACGGCCCGGATGTCGCGCAGCACGCCCGTGGCGCGCGAGACCTGCAGCCCCCGCTGCAGGCCGACCAGCAGCCGCTTGTCCTTGGTCCACCGCTCGGCGCCGTCGCGGGTGCCGATGGGCCGCAGCCCCTCGTCGGCGCTCAGCCAGCTGCGCGCCGCGGCGTGGACACGGGAGGGGTGGTCGGGCACCACCGTCGAGCCCAGCACGACGCGGGGGCCGAGCAGACGTTCGGTCAGGCTGACGTCGTGCTCGGCCATCACCGACAGCCGCACGTCCGCCGCCGCCCGGCGCACCAGGGCGGGGTCCAGCCCGATCTGGGCCGCGACGTCCTCGACGTCGCCCAGGCTGAGCCCCTCGTCACCGTCAGGTGTACGACGGTCCTGTAGCTCCAGCGCCCGGGCGATCACGCGCTCGGCCTGCCCACGGCTCAGCCGGGGACCACGGCCGGCAGCGGGCTGCTGCGGCTGCGGGGACGCCGACTGCTGCGGCTGCGGCCGGGCGCCTCCTGGCGCCTGCGGGAACGCCGCCTGCTGCGCCTGCGGGTCTGCTGCAGGCAGGACCGGTGGGGCCGTCGGCGCCTCGGCGCGTGCGACCCCGTCCGGGTCCGAATGGTCAGGCAACGGGTCCGTTCACCTTGACGCTGGGGTCGGTGCCCTCGGGCACGACCCCGAAGTTGTCGTCGTACAGCTCCTGGATGCGGGCCAGCTCGTCGGCGGTCAGGTCGCGCTTGTCCGGCGCGGCCGCGAACTCCTGGATCTGGTCGCTGCCGTAGATGTTGGGCAGCGTGGTGACGCAGCGTTCGTGGGACAGCACCCACTTGAGGGCCGCCTGGCCCAGGGTCATGTCCGTGGTCAGGAAGTCCAGGGTCGCGACCTTCTGCACACCCTCGACCAGCCAGCTGCGGGGGCGGTGACGGCGGTGGTCCTCCTTGGGGAAGACGTGGTCGGCGGTCAGGTTGCCCTCGAGCATCCCCGAGCTGTGGGGCACACGGACGACCATGCGGTGGTCGGTCTCCTCGGCCACCTCCAGCAGCTCCTTGCCCGGCGACTGCTCCAGCAGGTTGAAGATCATCTGGGTGGCCACCATGCCGGCGCCGCCGTCGCGGGCACCACGGTGCCGCATCGCGTGGACGCCCTCCTCGAGCCAGCCGATCTTCGGGCCCAGCCCGATCCCGTAGGACCGGATCTTCCCGGCCTGGCGCGCCTCCTCGAGGAACGCCCACAGGTCGTCGTCGTCGATGTGGGCCATCCGCGGGTTGTGCAGCTGGTAGAAGTCGATCGTCTCGACGCCCAGGCGCTTCAGCGAGTCGTCCAGCCGCTGCGACACGTAGGCGATGTCGGTGCGGTGCGCCCGCTCCTGCTGCCCGACGCGCTCGTGGTCGGAGGTGATGTCGTAGCCGAACTTCGTGGCCACGACGACCTGGTCACGGATCGGGGCGATCGCCTCGCCGAGGACCTCCTCGCCGTACCCCTCGCCGTAGGCGTCGGAGGTGTCGAAGAACGTGATGCCGTGGTCGAACGCCTCGCGGTGCAGCCGCAGGGACTCCTCACGGGTGTAGTCCCCCCACCATCCGGTGGTCACGGTCCAGTTCCCGAACCCGACCTCGCTGACATCGATCCCTGGTGCAAGCTGGCGATAGCGCATGGGTCGAGGGTATCGCCCCCCGCCCGGTGCCGGCCACCCGTTGGTCGCCGCACCGGGCCGAAGGTCCCGGCGACGGCAGGCCAGGTGACACCTCCCCGGGCGGGGAGGGGGACGGAGGCTGCGGGTGAGGGCCGACGGACCGCCGACCCGGCCGGATCCACCGAGGGGAACGACCATGCTGCTGCACCGCACACCATCTGCCGCACCCGAGGACGGGACCGACCACGTGGTCGACGTCACGACGCCACAGGACGGGGGGCCGGGCCGCACCCGCCGACCGGTCGACCCGGTCTGGGCGCGACGGCTGACGATCGGTCTGCCGATCATCGCGCTGGTCCTGGTACTGGTCGCCGCCAACCTCGTCGGGGGCATCCTGATCGCCCGGGACCTGCGAGCGGACTACACCGAGCTGACCGGCGACGCGGAGTCCGCCGTGGCCCAGGCGGCAGCGGCGCTGAGCGCGCAGCAGCTGGCCGGACGGGACACCGCCACGACCGTTCCCGCGGCGCCCGCCCGACCCGATGTGGTCCCGCAGGTCACCGTGGACCTGGACCTGACCGAGTTCGCGATCATCCCCTCCCCCGTCGAGGTGCCGCCCTACGCAGAGGTGACCTTCGTCGCCACCAACAGCGGCGCGGTCGGCCACGACGCGGTGGTCCGCAGCACCGGCGTGGGGACGGCCCTGATCCCCGCGGGCGGACAGGACAGCTTCACCGTCGAGGCACCGGCCAGCGGCGTCATCAGCCTGTTCTGCACCATCGCGGGCCACGAGGCCGCAGGGATGGCCGTCGACATCCCCGTCACCGGTGGGGACGACGTCGCGGTCGCGCCGGGAGCCCCTGCCGGCGCGGCTGTGGACGCCGGTGTCGCCGCCCCGGAGTACGCCACCCCCGACAACGCCGCCGCCTACACCGGTGACCGCCCGCCGCTGGAGCTGCGGGACCCCGACGCTCCGGTCCCGACCGACGCGACGGTCCATGACGTCGACCTGGTCGTCGACGAGCGGGTCATGCAGGTGGCCGAGGACGTGTGGCAGGAGGTGTGGACCTTCGGCGGCACCGTGCCCGGGCCCACGCTGCGGGTGCGGGTCGGTGACGTCGTCAACGTCAACCTGAGCAACCCGGCGGACTCGGGCGTCGACCACTCCGTGGACTTCCACGCCAGCCAGGTCGCGTGGAACGACGAGATGCGGTCGATCGCGCCCGGGGAGTCCCTGACCTACACGTTCACCGCGACCCATGCCGGCATCTGGATGTACCACTGCGGCACGGCCCCTGCCCTGCACCACATCGGCAACGGGATGTTCGGCGCGGTGATCGTCGACCCCGTCGAACCGCTGCCTCCGGTGGACCGCGAGCTCGTGTTCGTCCAGAGCGAGTGGTATACGGGTCCGCAGGGTGAGGTCGGCGACATGACCAAGATGGCCGCGGGCGCGCCGTCCCCGGACTTCGTGGTCTTCAACGGCACGGCCAGCCAGTACGCCGCCAGCCCCATCCAGGTCGAGGTGGGCGAGCGGATCCGGGCCTGGGTGCTGAACGCCGGCCCCAACGTCGACTCCTCCTTCCACATCGTCGGGACGATCTTCGACTCGGTGATGAAGGAGGGGGTGTTCCTGGACGCCGACAGCGAGTGGGGTAGCCAGGCGGTGGACCTCGCACCGGCGCAGGGCGGCTACGTGGAGTTCAGCCTGGCCGAGGACGGGCTGTACCCCATCGTCACCCACGCCTTCAACTTCCCCGGCCGTGGTGCGCTGGGCCTGCTGCAGGCGGGTGACGGCGGCGAGCCCGTCGCCGGTGGTCACTGACCCGCGCGGACCGGTGTCCGACCGGCCGTGACGCACCGACGCCGGCGGTCACCCGGGGGCCTACCGGCTGTCGGTTCACCGGGGCAGCCGCCGCCCCTCCCTCAACCCCACGAACGCGTCGGACGCCCGACACCGCAACGCCGTCCGACGGCCGAGGGCCCACCAGGCAGCCCCGGCGGTCGCACCTCCCACCGACAACAGCCCCTGCAGACCGGG
>JBFKGB010000141.1:0-8466 GCA_041633535.1 Euzebya sp.
CCGATGCGCCTGAGGGTCAGCAGCCGCCGATGCGCCTGAGGTTCAGCAGCCGCCGATGCGCCTGAGGTTCAGCAGCCGCCGATGCGCCTGAGGTTCAGCAGCCGTCGATGCCGCAGGCGTCGCCGTCGGCCGGTGGCGCCATGACGTCCAGCAGTGGCTGGGCCGGCCAGGCCTTGCGGAGGGCCTCCAGGATCATCTCCGGCGGCTGGGCGCCCGAGACGCCGTAGCGGCCGTCGATGACGAAGAACGGGACGCCCGAGATGCCGTACTCCATGGCCTGGGCCTCATCGGCCCTGACGTCCGCGGCGTAGGCGTCGCCGGCCAGGACCTCCTTGACCTCGACCTCGTCCAGCCCCGCCTCGACGGCCAGCCGCTGGATCTCCTCGTGCAGGCCGATGGCGGCCCCCTCGGAGTGGTAGCCCCGCAGGAACCGGTCCTTCACCTGCTGCTGCAGCCCGCGGGCCTGCGCCAGGTGGATGACGCGGTGCGCGTCGAAGGTGTTGCCGGGGCGGGCGATGGAGAAGTCGAAGTGCAGGCCCTCGTCGGCGGCGCTCTGCGTCATCCGGTCGATCATCCCCTGCGCCTGCTCGGTGCTGGTGCGGTACTTCGCGGCCAGCATCGTGGCGTAGTCGCCGTCACGGGTCGCCGGGGCCTGCGGGTCCAGCTCGAAGCTGCGCCAGCGCACCGTCACCTCGTCGGCGTGCTCGAAGTCCTGCAGGGCACGGTCGAAGCGTGCCTTGCCGATGGCGCACCACGGGCACACCACGTCGGACCAGATCTGTACCTCACGCATGCAGCTCTCCTGGGTTGTGATCGCGTGCTGCAGCAACCACCCGTGGACGGCCGGTATTCCACGGACAGTGCACGGGTGCACGGATGGACAGGTATGAAATCACCCGCATTGGGAACTATTGTTAGCACACGACTTCTGACGACGATTCAACTGGAGCACCACACATGAGCACCCTGACCCGCAGCAACATCCTGTCCTACTCCGCCTACGCCCTCCTCGGCGCCGGCGACCTGGTCCTGGACCAGGCCCGCAAGCTGACCGAGCGTCGCGACGAGCTGCCGCAGGAGGCCCTGACCCAGGTCAACGAGGCCGTCGAGAACCTGCGCAAGGCCGTCGACAACGCCCTGGAGGAGCTGGGTGAGCAGACCTCCAAGGCCGCACAGGAGGCCGGCAACAGCCTGGACGAGCTGGCCGAGCGCGGCCGCATGCTGTTCGAGCGTCTGTCCCGCGAGGGCGACGTGAAGGAGGCCCGCACCGACGTCGAGCAGGCCCGGCAGGGTGTCCTCGGCGCGATCACCGCGATCCGCAACGGTGCCACCACCGCCATCTCGCGCCTGAAGGCCGCCGGCACCCTCTCCGGTGACGCCGCCGAGAGCGTCATCGAGGCCGCCGAGACCGTCGTCAACGAGGTCGCCGGCACCCGCCACGACAAGCCGCTGGCGGACCACACCAAGGCCGAGCTGTACGAGCTGGCCACCGCCCGCGACATCGACGGTCGCTCGTCGATGACCAAGGACGAGCTGGTCGCCGCGCTGAAGAAGTAACGACCCGTCGCAGCATCGAGCCCTGGCCACCATCCGGTGGTCAGGGCTCATCTGTTGGCTGGTCCAGACCCACCATGGTGGATCGTGATCAACGGGGGCGGCTCAGCGCTGCAGGTCGGTGATCGCGGCGATCGGCTCGCCGACCGCCGGGCGGTCGGCGCGGACCTGGGGCCGGCACGTCAGGCCTCCGGCAGCTCGGCGCGCGCGGCGCCCTGGCCGTGGGCCTCCAGGTCGTAGCCGACCTGGCAGAAGCCGTGGTTGCAGTAGCCGCCGGGGTTCTTGTGCAGGTAGGCCTGGTGGTAGTCCTCGGCGTAGTAGAAGACGCCGTCGCCCGCCTGGCCGGCGGGGGTGATCTGGGTCGAGATGACGCCGTAGCCGGCGTCGCTGAGGGCCGCCTGGTAGCGCTTGGCCGAGTCCTCGACGACCGCCATCTGGGCGTCGGTGGAGGGGAACACCGCCGACCGGTACTGGGTGCCGATGTCGTTGCCCTGCCGGTTGGGCGTGGTGGGGTCGTGGTTCTCCCAGAACGCCTTCATCAGGACCTCCAGCGACACCTCGTCAGGGTCGTAGACGACCTGGACGGCCTCGGCGTGCCCGGTCTGGGCGGTGCAGGTCTCCTCGTAGGTCGGGTTGCGGGTCCAGCCGCCCATGTAGCCCACGGCCGTGGAGTACACGCCCGGGATCTGCCAGAAGATGCGCTCGGCACCCCAGAAGCAGCCCATGGCCAGGTGGATGACCTCCATGCCGTCTGGCCACGGCCCCTGCAGCGGCGTGCCCAGCACCGTGTGGGTGCTGCTGACCGGGACGCCGGTGTCGCGGCCGGGCAGCGCGTCGGTGGGGTCGATCATCTTGGTCTTGTTGCCTGACAGGAATCGGAACATGGGTCCTCCAACTGCTGTGGGATCAGCAACGGTACCCGCGTGGCCACCGCCGTAATGGTTCGGTAAGGCGGTGGTCGGGTCGAACGGCATCGCACCGTTCCCACCCCTCGACCACTGGTGGACGGTGCGACGGCACCGCTAGCGTCCCGCCCAGCCGACCTGCCACCCCTCCTCAGGAGCCAGTCCATGCGCGACGAGACCATCGCCCTCCACGCCGGGTACGAGCCCGAGCCGACCACCAAGTCGGTGGCCGTCCCGATCTACCAGACGGTGGCGTACGAGTTCGACAGCGCCCAGCACGGGGCGGACCTGTTCAACCTGGCGGTCCCCGGCAACATCTACACGCGGATCATGAACCCGACGACCGACGTGCTGGAGCAGCGCGTGGCCGCGCTGGAGGGTGGCGTCGCCGCGCTGGGCGTCAGCGCCGGCTCGGCCGCCATCACCTACGCGGTGCTCACGATCGCGAAGGCGGGCGACAACATCGTCAGCGTCCCGATGCTGTACGGCGGCACCTACACCCTCTTCCGCCACATGCTGCCCGACCTGGGCATCGACACGCGCTTCGCCGCCGACGACGACCCGGCGTCGCTGGAGGCGCTGATCGACGGCAACACCAAGGCCGTGTACCTGGAGTCCATCGGCAACCCGGCGGGCAACATCCCCGACATCGAGGCCATCGCGGAGATGGCGCACCGCAACGGCGTGCCGGTGATCGTGGACAACACCGTCGCGACCCCCGCCCTGATCAAGCCGATCCAGTGGGGGGCCGACATCGTCGTGCACTCGCTGACGAAGTACATGGGCGGGCACGGCACGACCCTCGGCGGGGTCATCGTCGACGGCGGCACCTTCCCGTGGGCCGACCACGCTGACCGGTTCCCCCAGCTGACCCAGCCCGAGCCGGCCTACCACGGTGTCGTCTACACCGAGGCGCTGGGTGCCGCGGCGTTCATCGGCCGGGCCCGCACCGTCGCCCTGCGCAACACGGGTGCGGCCATCTCACCGATGAACAGCTGGCAGATCCTGCAGGGGATCGAGACGCTGAACCTGCGGATGGAACGGCACGTCGACAACGCGCTGGCGGTCGCGGCGTTCCTGCAGGACCACGACCTGGTGGAGTGGGTGGAGTACGCCGGCCTGCCGGACTCCGCGCACCACGAGATGGCGCAGAAGTACACGAACGGTCGCCCCTCCGCGCTGCTGTCCTTCGGCATCGCCGGCGGGTTCGAGGCCGGCGAGCGGTTCTACGACGCCCTGGAGCTGTTCACCCGCCTGGTCAACATCGGCGACACGAAGTCGCTGGCGGCCCACCCCGCCTCGACCACGCACCGCCAGCTGTCGGAGGAGGAGCTGGTCGCCGCCGGCGTCCGTCCCGACATGATCCGCCTGTGCGTCGGCATCGAGCACATCGACGACATCCTGGCCGACCTGGAGCAGGCCCTGAAGGCCTCCGCCGGATAGACCGCCGGACCCGGGGGCCCGCGCCTCAGCCGCAGTCGCCGGGGCGCAGGGACTCCACGACCCGGCCGGCCTGCACCACGACGCGGGCCTCGGGGGCGGGGTCCCACAGGGCCTCGGGACGCTCGAAGGGGTCGTCGGCGAGGATGACCAGGTCGCCGACCGCGCCCTCACCGATGCGGCCGACCCGGTCGTCACCGATCAGCGTGGCGTTGCCCGACGTGGCGGCCCGCAGGGTCCCCAGGACTCCGTGGGCCTCGGTCTGCAGGCGCAGCCCGTCCAGCTGGTGCACCTCCAGCTCGCCCATCAGGTCGGTGCCGAAGCCGACCAGCACCCCGGCCTCCTCGGCCAGGCGGACCGCCTGGATCCCCGAGTCGAGGACCATGCGGTTCTTGTCCAGCTGCACCGGCGTCATGCCGATCTCGCGGCCCAGCCGGTCCATCGCCTGGTAGGTCGCCAGCGTCGGCACCAGGACGGCGTCATGGGCTGCCATGGTCCGGGCCGTGTCGGCGTCCAGCAGGTTGCCGTGCTCGATCGAGCGCACGCCGTTGACGACGGAGTGCACGATCGCCTCGGGTGAGTAGGCGTGGGCGGCGACGTAGCTGCCGCGGCGGGCGGCCTCGTCGGTGACGACCCGGACCTCCTCGGCGCTGTACTGCGGGATCCGCAGCGGGTCCGTCAGCGAGATGACCCCGCCGGAGGTCATGATCTTGATGGCGTGGGACCCGGTGCGGAACAGGTCCCGCACGGTGGTGCGCAGCTGCTCGACGCCGTCGACCACCCGTGAGGTGTGGCTGCAGCAGGTCACGTCCAGCGCGAGGTCGCCCGGACGCGGGTCACCGTGGCCGCCGGTCTGGGACAGCGCCGGCCCGGTGAACAGGTACCGCGGGCCGGACAGGAGCCCCTCGTCCAGCGCACGCCGCAGCCCGATGTCACCACCGGCGACGTCGCGGACGGTCGTGAACCCGCGGCGCAGGGCCCGACCCAGCCGCTGGGCGGCCTTGTGGGAGGTGTAGCTCAGCGGCGTCGCCTCCATGACCAGCATGTCCAGGCCGATGCCGTAGGCGTGGAAGTGGGCGTCGACCAGCCCTGGGACCACGACGCGTCCGCGGGCGTCGAGCACCTCGCCGGCGCCGGCCTCCCCCGGGTCGGTCACAGCGGTCACCATGCCGTCGACGATGTGGACGGCCGCGTCCACGAGCGTGGCGGACGTCCCGTCGAAGACGCGGGCGTTGTCGACGACGATCGATCCGGCAGATGGGCGGGAGGCAGGCATCAGACGATGATGACACGCGCGCCGGATCAGACCCGAGCCGGGGCAGGAGACGGGGGGGCGATCGCCCGCCCCGGCTCGGAACAAGCAGAGTAAGCACGCAGCGTTGTGGTCACATCCGACGATGGTCTAAGCTCACACCGTTAGCAGTTCGACAGAGGGGCGGATCAGCCGGTGCTGGGTCCATCGTTGCAGGGCATCGTCAACGGTCTGGCCGACCGTCTGGGCCTGCCCGTGGTCCTGGAGGACGCCAACCAGCAGCTGCTCGTCTACAGCCCCCACTACGACATCACCGACCGGGTCCGCGAGGAGACGATCCTCAGGCGCGCCACCACCCAGCGCATCGTGGACATGTTCGGCAGCTACCAGCTGGCCAGCCGTGAGGACCCCTTCGTGGTGGCCGGGGACAGCACGGCCGGCACCCTCCCCCGGCTGTGCGTGCCCGTCCGGTACCTGGACGCGGTGCTGGGCTACGCCTGGGTGCTGCTGCCCAGCGGCGTCGCGGACGCCGACACCCTGGCGGCCGCCGCCGAGGCGGGTGACCAGCTGTCGCTGGTGCTCCTGGCGGACAGCCGGGTACGTGCGCTGGAGAGCGACAGCCTGCTGTCGTTGGTGTCCTCCGACGCCGACAGCCGGGTGCAGGGGCTGATGGACGTCGAGGCCCGCGGCGGCTTCGAGGCGCCGCGGCGGCTGACGGTGGTCGTGGTCACGGGGTCGGGCTGGGACGACGTGGGCGTACGCGGGTCCTTCTGGACGGCAGCCTGGAGCCCGGAGCCCAGGTACCAGCTGCGGGGTCTGACCAGCCGGGAGGGGGTCGCCCTGATCTCGGTGCGCGACGAGCTGGACGAGGAGCACGAGGGGCTGCTGGGCCGGGCGCTGCAGCACGTCCGCCGCCAGAGCCCCCACGGTCGGCTGGTCATCGGGGTCGGCAGCACCGTGCCGACGCCGGACCGGGCGCACGAGTCCTACCGGCAGGCCCGGCTGGCGGCCAGGGTGGCGCTGCGGCCCACCCGCGTCGGTGCAGTGGCGTGGTGGGACCGGCTGGGGGTCTACCGGTTCCTCAGCCAGCTGCCCGTCCAGACGCTGATCGACGGGGTGGACCCCCGGATGGCGTCGTTGGTCGAGCAGCACCCCATCTACGCCGGGACCCTCGAGACGTTCCTGGACCACGGTGGTGCGATCGCCTCCGTCGCCGAGGGGCTGCACATCCACCGGACGACGCTGTACTACCGGCTGGACCGGATCCGTGACCTGGGGCTGGACCCCTCCTCGGGCGCCGACCGGCTGACGATCACGACCAGCTTCGCGGCACTGCGGCTGCTGGGCGCCTGGGCAGGCTCCGACGATGATCGATGAAGAACACTGATCTGTCCGATCATCGTCGGTAGTGCTGAGGGGTGTCCCGCTCCTACAGTCCGGCCATGACCACCGACGTGCTGACGGGCGTATGGCCCGCCGTGACCCTCCCCTTCGCCGACGACCTGACGCTGGACGGCGAGCGCTTCATGGCCCACTGCCGGTGGCTCGTCGACTCCGGCTGCGCAGGTGTGGTCGTCAACGGCTCGCTCGGTGAGTACGAGGCGCTGTCGGTCGACGAGCGGCGGATGGTCGTCGACCTGGCCGTCGAGGCGGTCGGGGCTGACCGGGTGATCCCCGGCGTGGCGGGCAAGAGCGCCGACGAGGCGTTGGGCTGGGCCCGCCAGGCCGCGGAGCTGGGCGTGCCCGCGGTGATGTGCCTGCCCCCGACCTCCCACGCCCCGACCGACGAGGAGGTCGTCGCCCACTTCGCCCACGTCGCGCAGGCCGGCGTGCCGATCATCGCCTACAACAACCCGTTCTCGACCCGTGTGGACCTGGTCCCCGCGCTGCTGGCCCGCATCAGCCGTGAGGTCCCGGCCGTGCGCGGCGTCAAGGAGTTCAGCACCGACGTGCGGCGGGTCCTGCACATCGCCGACCTCGCCCCGGACCTGCAGGTCATCTGCGGCTGCGACGACGTGCTGCTGGAGTCCGTCGCGGTCGGCGCACGCGGCTGGATCGCCGGCTTCGTCAACGCCTTCCCCGAGCAGTCCGTCGAGCTGTACGACATGGTGCTGGGCGGCGACGTCGCCGGCGCGCTGCCGCTGTACCGCGAGATGCTGCCGATCCTGCGGTGGGACGCCGACCCCCGGTTCGTGCAGGCGATCAAGCTGGGGCAGGAGGAGGCCGGACGCTACGCCGGACCGTGCCGGCTTCCACGCCTGCCCCTGTCGCCCACCGACGAGACGCAGGTCCGCGCCGACGCCCGACGGGCGCTGGCCGCACCCCGTCCGGCCACCGCCACGGGCTGACGGTGCGCGCAGCCAAGGTCTTCACCGCGGTCGACACCCACACCGAGGGGATGCCGACGCGCGTCGTCACCGCCGGGTTCGGTCACCTGCCCGGCGACACGATGCTGCAGCGGTCCCGCCACGTGGCCACGACGCTGGACCACTGGCGCCGGCTGCTGATGTTCGAGCCCCGCGGCCACGAGGCCATGTCCGGCGCGATCCTGACACCCCCCGTGCGGCCCGACGCCGACCTCGGCGTGGTCTACATCGAGGTGACCGGGTGCCTGCCGATGTGCGGCCACGGCACCATCGGCGTGGTGACCGCCGCCATCGAGACCGGCCTGGTGGACGCGGTCGAGCCCGTGACGACGGTGCGGCTGGACACCCCCGCCGGCCTGGTCGTCGCCGAGGCCGCGGTGGCCGACGGGCGCTGCCAGTCCGTGACCCTGCGCAACGTCGGGTCCTTCCTGGCGATCCGTGACGCGGCGCTGCAGGTGGAGGGGGTGGGCGCGGTCACCGTCGACGTGGCCTACGGCGGCAACTTCTACGTCATCGTCCCGGCCGCCGCCCTGGGTGTCACGCTGGACCCGGCCCGGGCCGACGACGTCATCGACGTCGGCATGCGGGTCATGGCGGCCGCCAACGCCCAGCTGGAGATGGTCCACCCCGAGCACCCCGACATCCACGGCACCCACCACGTGCTGGTCACCGCACCGGGTGACCGCGCCGACGGCGGGGACGTCGACGGGCACGGCGCCGTGGTGATCGACCCGGGCTACCTGGACCGCTCCCCCTGCGGGACGGGCACCTCAGCCCGCATGGCGCAGCTGCACGCGCGGGGGCAGCTGGCCATGGACACCCCCTTCGTCCACACCTCGATCATCGGGTCGCGCTTCACCGGACGTCTGGTCGCCACCACCGACGTCGGCGGCCGCCCCGGCGTCGTCCCCACCATCACGGGTAGGGCGTGGATCACCGCCCTCAGCCA
>JBFKGB010000142.1:0-8464 GCA_041633535.1 Euzebya sp.
GCCGGCCCCGGCAAGGTCCACGACTGCCGGCCCCGGCAAGGCCCACGACTGCCGGCCCCGCAAGGCCCACGACTGCCGGCCCCGCAAGGCCCACGACCGCCGCCCCCGCAGGGTCCTCGACCGCCGCCCCCGCAAGGTCCACGATGGCAGCACCGCGACCAGCCCCAGTAGGCCGCCGCCCCCGCAAGGTCCTCCACCGCCGCCCCCGCAGGGTCCTCGACCGTGACCACGAAGCCGCCGTGCCACTCCACCGCCACCCCCTGCTGGACCTCCAGGCGACGAGCGGACTCCTCCACAGCGGCGCCGGCTCGACGGGGCCCGCCACCACCTTCACCTCCCCCTCCAGCCGGGCCGGGCCGCCGACGTGTGGCTTGACGTCCTCATCCAGCGGATCGTCACGACCGACGACGGCGGGGGCCACCAGCCTGCCGCCGGTCATGGTGGGTCGGTCCCTCCGACAGGTTCCGCCACGCCGCCAATCCTCGCGACCCGGATGCACACCCCCCGGACGCACCCCCGTCCCCGACCGGCCGCCGGCACCCGCCGCTGGGCGAACAGCACCAGACCCGGATCCGGGTGCGCCCGGCCGCGGGAGTGCCAGACTCCACGTCGATGACCAGCGACCCCATGCCACTCGACCCGGCCACCACCCGCCTGCTCGATGCACGCCTCGCCGCAGCGCAGGCCGAGCTCCGCCTCCCATCGGTCGTCGCCACCCTGGTGCGTGACGGCCACGTCCTGTGGACCGGCGCCGCCGGCACGGTCGACGGCCAACCGCCGACCGCGGACACCCAGTACCGCATGGGCTCGATCACCAAGACGTTCGTGGCCGTGGCGATCATGCAGCTACGTGATGCCGACGCCCTGCAGCTGGACGACGACGTGCTGGACCACCTGGGCCCGGAGTGGCACGACCCGGCCCCGGCGCCCCTCCAGCGGGTGCGCATCGGGCAGCTGCTGATGCACGCAGCGGGCCTGGGGGCAGAGACGCGCGGCCCGTGGTGGGAGCGGACCCGCGGGGGCGACGCCACCTGGCTGGCCGGCGACCTGGCCGCCGACACCCGGCCCCACCACCCCGGCAGCCGGTTCCACTACTCCAACGTCGGGTTCGGGATCCTGGGCGCGGTGCTGTCCCACCACCACGGCCGCCCCTGGGAGCAGGTCGTCGCCAGCCAGATCCTGGACCCGCTGGGCATGACCCGCACCACGACACGCCCCGAGCAGCCGGCCGCACCGGGGCTGGCGGTCCACCCCTGGGCCGATCTGGTCATGTCCGAGCCCGAACACGACGCCGGCGCCATGGCCCCGGCCGGACAGCTGTGGTCGACCATGACCGACCTGGCGCGCTGGGCCGCCTTCCTGGGCGGTGACACCACCGCGACGGACGGCAGCACGGTCCTGTCGCCCACGACGCTGACCGAGATGTGCGTGCCCGGCGCGGTCAACGACGATGCCGGCAGACCCTGGACCATCGCCCACGGCATGGGGGTCCAGGTGTTCAACCTGGACGGCCGCCGCTGGGTCGGGCACGGGGGCTCGATGCCCGGCTTCCTCGCCGGGCTGCAGGTGGACCGGGAGCACCGCACCGGGATCGTCATCGCCACCAACACCACCTACGGCCTGGACCCTGCCGTCGGCCAGGAGCTCGTGTCGATCCTCGAGGCCCACTCCCCCATCCCCGCCAGCCCGTGGACGCCGGAGGCCCCGCCCGCTGACGGTCTGGACCTCGTCGGACCGTGGTACTGGGGGCCCGCCCCGCTGACGATGACCGCCAAGGGCGCCGTGCTGCACCTCGCGCCGATGGGCACCCGCGGCCGGGCGTCGTCGTTCCGACGCAACCAGGCCGGCCAGTGGGAGGGACTGGACGGCTACTACGCCGGGGAGATCCTCCGCCCGGTCCGCCGCGAGGACGGCAGCCTCAGCCACCTCGACCTGGCCTCGTTCATCCTGACCCGCACCCCCTACGACCCAGCAGCCGACGTGCCGGGCGGGGTCGACGTCGGGGGCTGGCAGGCGTGACCGCTCCGCTGGCCCCGATCGACGACGTCATCGGGGAGGGGGTCCGCCTGCTCGTCTGCGGCATCAACCCGGGCACGCGCTCGGCGCAGACGAACCGCCACTACGCGGGCCCGGGCAACCGGTTCTGGCCGGCCCTGGCCGCCAGCGGCCTGGTCGAGGGGATCAGCGGACCCGAGGACCAACACCGCCTGCCCGCCTTCGGGATCGGGATGACGAACCTGGTCGCCCGGCCCTCCCCCAGGGCCACCGACGTGTCGGCCGAGGAGCTGCGGGCCGGCGCCGATCGTCTGGTGGCGCTGGTCGGGTCGCTGGGCGACCCGACTGTCGCCGTCCTGGGGGTGACGACCTACCGGACCGCCTTCCGTGCCCCGAGGGCCCAGCGTGGCGAGCAGCCCGACCGCCCCGGCTGGTGGCTGCTGGACAACCCCAGCGGTTTGAACGGCCGCGCGACGGTGCCCCGGATGGCTGCGGCGCTGGCAGAGGTCGGCGCCGCCGCTGGACTCCCACGATGATGGCGTGGGTGGGATCGGCACCCCCCCGCACCGCCGATCCCACCCATGACCATGGTGACCGAGGCACCACAGGGCACCCCGAGGATCTCGGGGGGTGCGGTCAGCCGGTGCAGGCCCCGCTCCACACCGCCCGGTCCACGACAGCGGTCGCGATGCCCTTCATCAGCTGCGTCGAGCAGATGCAGCGGGTGTCCCCGACCTGCAGGTCCAGGGCTGGGGCGTAGCCGGCCAGCGTGGCGAACAACGGAGCCAGCGCCTTGGCGGACTCCCATGCCACATCGGCGTCGTCACCGGTGACCGGACGGATGGTGGCCTTGACCAGGTCGACGTCGGTGTCCAGCTCCAGGGCCACGACCTCTGCCTGCACACCGTCCTGGACGTCCAGCGCCGCCTGCACCGCCGCGACGTCCAGCGCGGCCCGGAAGTCGGTCTTCTCGACCTGCGCGTCCACCCCGACGCTGGGGTCCGCGACATCCACGCCACGGCCCTCCGCGAGCGCCATCCGCCCCTCCACCGCCGCCACGCGTCCCTCGAGCATGGCGACCCTGTCCCCCGGCACGGTGCAGCCGACCAGCAGTCCGACCGCGACCACGAGTGCGACGTGACGTCCGGTCGGCCCGCGGGGCATGTCCGCACCCTACGCCCTGGGAGGGTGCCGGTCGATGGGCATGGCCGTCGGGACCTGCGAGGATCGGTGCGGGCCAGCCCCCGACCTGGGAAGAACGCATGCACGTCCACCTGATCGACGGAACCTTCGAGCTGTTCCGCTACCACCACGCCCCCAACAACGACGACCCCCGGCGGGGAGCCGTCGCGGGGGTGCTGCGCAGCATGTACTGGCTGCTGGAGCGGGGCGGGCCCGGACCCGACACCCCGGCCACGCACGTGGGCGTCGCGACCGACCACGTCGTCGAGAGCTTCCGCAACGCGCTGTGGCCGACCTACAAGTCCTCGGAGGGGATGCCGGAGGAGCTCATGGCCCAGTTCCACCCGCTGGAGGACGCGCTGCGGGCGATGGGCCTGACCGTCTGGGCCATGGACGAGCTGGAGGCCGACGACGCGCTCGCAAGCGCTGCCGCGACGGCCGCCGCCGACGAGCGGGTGCAGCAGGTCGTCATCGCCACGCCGGACAAGGACCTCGGCCAGTGCGTCCGTGGCACCCGGGTCATCCAGTGGGACCGGATGCGCGACAAGGTCCGTGACGCCGAGGGGGTCCTGGACAAGATGGGGGTGCCGCCCGAGTCGGTCCCGGACTGGCTGGCCCTGGTCGGCGACACCGCCGACGGGTTCCCCGGCCTGCCGGGCTTCGGTGCCAAGACCGCTGCCACCCTGCTGACCCGGTTCGACCACATCGACGCGATCCCGACCGACCCCGCCGACTGGGGCACGGGTGTCCGCGGTGCGGCACGGCTGGGCGAGACCCTGACCCAGCAGCGCAACGAGGCGCTGCTGTTCCGCACCCTCGCGACCCTGGTGGACGACGCCGACCTGGGCACGACGGTGGACGACCTGGAGTGGACCGGTCCGACGGCCGACTTCCCCGCCGTGTGCGAGGAGTTCGGCGTCGAGGACCTGCCGGACCGGCTCGCGGCGCTGCAGGGCGCCGAGGTCACGAGCGCGCCCGGCGAGGTGGCCCTGTGAGCGCTGTCCCCGACCCCGTCATGCACGTCACGACCGTGGACTACCACACCGGCGGCGAGCCCTTCCGCATCGTGACCGGCGGCGTCCCCGAGCTGGTCGGCGAGGACGTCGGCGCCCGCCGTCTGTGGGCCCGCGACACCATCGACGAGGTCCGCCAGCTGCTGATCAACGAGCCGCGCGGTCACGCCGACATGTACGGCTGCTTCGTCACCCCGCCCGACGACGACGAGGGCGACCTGGGCGTGGTGTTCTTCCACAACGAGGGCTACTCCACGGCGTGCGGGCACGGCACGATCGCGCTGGCGACCTGGGCGGTCGAGACGGGGCGCATCGAGGTGCCGGAGGGGGCGGAGATGGTCGACATGCTGATCGACGCCCCGTCGGGACGGCTGGACGTCACGGTCCTGCTGGACGACGTCGGTGGGGTCGAGCAGGTCGTGTTCCGCAACGTGCCGTCCTTCGTGAAGGCCGAGGTCGCCATCGACACCGGCCTGGGCACGACCGCGGCCGCGACGGTCGCCTTCGGTGGGGCGTTCTACGCCGTCGCCGACGCCGCCGACTTCGAGCTGTCCGTCACCGCCGACGACCTGCCCGCGATCATCGAGGTGTGCCGGGCGATCAAGGACGACCTGAACGCCGAGCACGAATGGGTCCACCCCGTCGACGACCGTCTGCGCGACATCTACGGCGTGATCCTGGTGGAGCCCGCCGATCCCGCGGAGGCCGAGGCGGTCCTGGGTGAGGAGGGGGTCGCGCCGCTGGTGCAGCGCAACGTCACGGTGTTCGCCGACGGTGAGGTCGATCGGTCGGCCACGGGCAGCGGCACGTCCGCCCGCCTGGCCGTCCTGCACCACCAGGGACGCATCGCCGTCGGGCAGGGGCTGGTCAACCGGTCGATCGTGGACTCCGAGCTGCACGGTGTCGTGACCGGCGAGACGACCGTCGCGGGCCGGCCCGCCGTGGACACCCTGGTGGCCGGCCGGGCCTTCCGGACCGGCAGCCACACCTTCACCCTCGACCCGCGCGACGACATGGGCACGGGCTTCCAGCTGCGCTGATCAACATCCACCATGGTGGATGTTGATCATGTCGTCGAGTGGTCCGTGAGTGGACGCCACGGCACGGCTAGCGTCAGGGCCACGCATGCGACGTCCACCCGCAGCCCTGGCGCTGTTCCTGTCCCTGTTCGCCGTGGCGTTCGGGACCAACGTGCCGACGCCGCTGCTGCTGCTGTACCGCGGCGAGCTGGGCCTGTCGCCCACGATGCTGACGGTGCTGTTCGCCGTGTACGCCGCCGGCCTGGTCCCCACCCTGTTCGTCGCCGGGCCGGCCTCTGACCGCTACGGACGCCGCGCCGTCGTCATCCCCTTCGCGATCGTGTCCGGTCTGGCGTCGGCGGTGTTCCTGGGGGCGTCGGAGTCCGTGCCGCTGCTGCTGGTCGGCCGGCTGCTGCAGGGCATGGTGTCGGGCGCCGTGTTCAGCGTCGGCAGCGCCTGGATGGGCGAGCTGGTCCCCGACCCGGGTGCCGCGGCCCGACGGGCCACGACGGCGCTGAGCCTGGGGTTCGCGCTGGGCCCGCTCAGCAGCGGCGTGCTGGCCCAGTACGCACCGGCACCGCTGGCACTCCCCTACCTGGTGCACCTGGTCCTCGTCGTCGCGGGCGTGGTGCTGCTGTGGCGGGTCCCCGAGACGCACCTGGACCGCCGGTCCGACGGGCCGCTGCTGAACCTGGGCGTGCCACCGGCCGCCCGCGGCGCCTTCCTGGCCTTCGCCGTCCCCGCCGGTCTGTGCGTCTTCGCCTTCCCGTCCGTCTCGCTGACCGTGCTGCCCCTGCGGCTGCAGAGCGCCATGCCCGGACAGGACCTGCTGATCACGGGCCTGGTCGGCGGCGTGACGATGACCAGCGGTGTCCTGGTGCAGCAGGTCGAGAAGCGGCTGGGTCCGACCACCGCCGCACCGCTGGGTGCGCTGCTGGGCGCGGTGGGCATCGGGACCGGTCTGCTGGGGGCCCGTCTGGGTTCGCCATGGCTGCTGCTGCCCTCCGCGGCCCTGCTGGGGGCCGCCTACGGGCTGACGCTGGCAGCCGGGCTGACCGCCACGCAGGTCCTGGCCGCGCCGGCCGCCCGTGGGGCGCTGGTGGCCACCTTCTACGCCATCACCTACCTGGGGTTCGGCGTGCCCGTCATCCTGGCCGTCCTCAGCGACGGAACGGACTTCGATGCCGCCCTCAGCGGGCTGGCGGCGGCCGGGGTGATGCTGGCGCTGGTGCTGCTGCTGGGGCCGGGTCGCCGGCTGCTGGCGACCGCCCGCCTCACACCGACGCCGCGGGCGGCCGTGGCGCACCCAGGATCCATCCCTCCTCCTCGGTGACCCACGACGGCATCCACGTCGTCTCGAAGGCGTCGACAGCCAGCCGGGCCAGCGCGTCGGCGGTGTGCAGCACCTGGTTGGCGTCGAGGACCCCGGCCGCCGACCCGGCACGCGGGTGGGCCTGAGCAGGCGTGAACATCGTCGGGTACACCTCGGCCACCACCACGGCGTCGGCCGACAGGCGCCCGGGGAGGGGCTGGAAGGGCCACACCCGCAGTCGGTCGCCCAGCCGGGTCCGCAGCGCCTGCAGCCGGGCGATCCCCACCATCGACTGCGAGCCGACGCTGCCGGTGTAGGCCATCTTGAACATCGGCTGTGCCGACCGGACCATCGTCTCGGTCAGCCGCCGCTCGGGGAACGGCAGCGCCGCGCTGTCGTAGGCGATCCCGGTCCGCCGTGTCGGCAGCCGGTCCTCGGGCGGGTCGGGGACGGGCCGACGGACGTTCCCCCAGAACGGGCCAGGTCCGTCGAAGACGTCGTTGAGGTCCGCGGCGACGTGCAGCCGGTTGTTGGCGTTGTCGGGGCCGTCGACGATGCGGTCGGCCAGCATCGCCCACACCGCCGCCCAGCCGGGCCGGCCCAGGGCCGCTGCGAACCCGCGGGGGTAGCCGAACCCGAAGTCCCAGCCCAGCAGCGTCGGTCCTGTCGACGCCTGCAGCAGATCGATGACGCAGGCCATCACCGAGGCACGGGTGCGGTGGTTGGTCGGCGTGGTGACGTCCGAGGGCGGGACGATCCGCGCCGGGCCCACGCCCTGGTGCACGGCGACCCAGGGTGCCGCCGGAGCGGGGCCCCGGGGCGACGGGCTGGACGCGGCGCTCCAGTCGACAGCGACCACCGTCGCGAACGGGCTGGTCATGCCGGTCTCAGCTGACGGAGATGATCGGCGTGCCGGGACGGACCAGGTCGAACAGCTCGATGATGTCGGCGTTGGCCATGCGCACGCAGCCGTGGGAGGCGTCGGTGCCCAGGGTCCACTCCTGGTTGGTGCCATGGAAGCGGATGTGGTCGGTCCCGCCCCAGTTGATGGCGCGGACGCCCAGCGGGTTGTCGGGGCCCGGCCCGATCTGGGCCGGCAGGTCACGTCCCCAGCCGTCCGGTGCCGGGTTGCCCCAGGTCGGGTTCTCACGCTTCTCCGCGACGGTGTACTCGCCTGTGGGGGTCGAGAAGCCCGGGGCCCCGGTGGCGACCACCCACTCGCCCAGAGGTCGGCCGTCCTCGTACAGCGCCAGGGTGTGGTCGGACTGGTCCAGGAACAGGACCTGCCCCAGCTGGGTCAGCGAGGTGGCGGCGGGGGTCACCACCACAGCGGCCTGCACGACGGGAGCGGCCCCGCCGCCCCTGTCCCACGGACCCCCGTCCGCCAGCAGCGCCGTGAGCGCCTGCTCGACGGCCGCAGCCGTCGCCGTGACGTCCAGGCGCAGACCGTCGACGTGGGGTGTGAAGGTGATGGCGTCCTCGTCGTAGGTCCAGGCGGCGTCGACCGGGTCCCGACCGAGCTGGTCCGCCAGGCCCGCGACGGCGGTCTCGACGGCCGAGGGGTCCACGGAGGTCACGTGCAGCTCGGGTGCGGATGGTGCCTGCGCGCCGAACCAGCGCAGCCGGACCCAGCCCCACGGCCCGACACCGTCCCGGTCTGCCTGCAGCAGCCGGACGACGGCGTCGGTGTTGGCCCGGGCGCCCAGATCGCGGGGCGTCAGCGTGGTCGTGCTGCCCGCCGCCTCCAGCACCAGCGGGGTGTCGAGGACCGCGTCGGCCACGGCGGTGACCTGTCTGGCCGCCTGGGCCAGAGTCAGCCCTGACAGGTCGGTGCCGGCGACGCCCACGCCGGGGAGCACCCGGCCCTCCAGCGAGCGGGCCAGCGAGACCGCTCCGCCGCCGATGACGATCGCCGACACGGCCAGGGCCGTCAGCGCCACCGC
>JBFKGB010000143.1:0-8437 GCA_041633535.1 Euzebya sp.
AGCGTGCCGAAGAGCCCCATGCCCTCGACGGCGACCGGCACACCGCAGTAGCGCCCGATGGTCAGGTCGAACACCGGCTGCTCGGCGTAGGCGGGGACGGCCTGTGCGTCGGCGGCGATCCGTGGCCCCTCCCCCGCGACCATGCGGTTGCAGAAGCTGTCGGCCCAGGGCAGCACGTCACCCGCGGTGATGTCGTAGCCGTCCCCCACGACGTCCAGGATCACCCAGTCCTCGCCGTTGACCCGCGTGAACAGCCACGCCCCCATCGGCACCTGACGGGCGAGGAACTCGAGGGTCCGCCGGACGAGCGCACGGAAGTCAGGCGACATGAGGGCATCGTCGTGTGGCTGCATCGGGTCACCTCGGCGGTCCACACCGTCAGGGGGGGCGAACGGTGTTCACCCCAGGCTAGCCGACGGTCACATCCCGCGGACCTCACCGCCGTCGACGGGCAGGGTCACGCCGGTGACGAACGACGCCGGCTCGCCGGCCAGGAACGTCAGCACTGCGGCGAACTCCTCGGGGCGGCCGACCCGCCCCAGCGGGATGTCGGCGGCCATGGCGGCGAGCCCCGACTCGACGTCGGCACCGGCGAGGGACTCCAGGCGTCCGGTCCGGGTCGAGCCCGGTGCCAGGACGTTGACGGTGATCCGTCCGGTCCGGCCGGCGGCGCGGTCCTGCGCAGCCAGGTCAGCCACCAGCGACTTGGCGTAGCCGACCACACCGGCCCGGGCCGTGTTGGACAGCGCCAGCCCGGCGATCGGCTGCTTCACCGACTTGGAGGTGATGAACAGCACCCGCCCCCAGCCGGCCCGCTGCAGGTGCGGGAGGGCCGCCTGCACCAGGTTGATCTGGCTGAGGAGGCTGAGCTCGATGGCGTCACGGTAGGCCTGCAGGTCGTGCTGGGTCGCGGTGCCCGGCGGCGGGCCGCCGGCGTTGGCCACCACCACGTGCAGGCTGCCGTGGCGGGCGGCGACGGCGTCGACCCAGTCCCTGGCGGCACGCTCGTCGGACACGTCGACCGACGTCGCATCCAGCCCCTCCGCCGCTGCGGCACGCACCCGGTCCGCGTCGCGGCCACAGACCGCCACCGTCGCCCCCTCCGCTGCCAGCGCGCGGGCGGCGGCCAGCCCCAGGCCCGCCGTCCCACCGGCGATCGCCACGACCCTGTCACCCAGTCCCAGATCCATGGCCCCACGCTAGTCCCCCGCGGCCGCCCCCAGGTCCAGGTCGGGTGCACGGTCGAAGGGCACCTCGTCGCACAGCGGCCCGTCCGGCGGGCTGACGTCACCGTCGACCTGCCAGTCCGCCAGCCCCGCGCTGAGCGAGGCGAAGTGGACGACCAGGTTGCCCTCCGGGTCCACGGAGGTCGTGAACTGGTCCAGCGAGCGGGGCGCCGGCCCACGGACGATCCGCCCCTCCTGGTCCCACACCGACCCGGTGGAGTTGGCACCGTAGTAGCCGCTGGAGGGGCACCAGCCGACACCCTGCCGGCCAAACTCCTCCGCCAGCGGCCCGTTGGTGTTGAAGGCCAGGATCCTGCCGTCCACCTCGCTGAGCCACGCGCACGGGTTCGTGCCGTTGAAGCAGTAGCGGTAGGGGCGGTCCGCGACGGCGGCCCGGACCTGTGACTCGGGCCCGATCACGACCGATGACCCCCCCGGGGACAGACCGCTGAAGAACACCGCGACGATGACGCCGACGGCCGCGATCGCAAGCAGCGGGATGGCCACGCGCAGGACGCGGACCTTGCCGTCGTCGGGGTGGGTGCCCGGCCCCCGGGTCTCGACCAGCTGCCGACGCCGGTCGACGTCGTCCTGCTCGCCGCCCCGCACGTCGAAGCGCGGGTCGAAGGGGTCGAGGGGACCGTCGTCTGCCATGGCGCCCGAGTCTAGGCGGCAGACCCCGCCGGCCCGCGGGGGACGGCGACCTCGGCTGCACAGCACGGGGCAGCGGGCCGGGGCGGGTACTACGCTCGACGCCCACCGCCCGGAGGAGCGAGATGTCCAAGCCAAGCAAGTTCGTGTTCGTCTGCATCAACGAGCGGGACCCCGAGCACCCCCGCCCGTCCTGCTACCCGCTGGGCGGCGCGGACATCTTCAACGCCCTGCGCGAGGAGCAGGGCCGTCGTCGCAACGACGACGTGAAGGTCGTCGCGGCGCTGTGCCTGGAGGCCTGCCGGGTCGGTCCGGTCGTCGGCGTCTACCCCGACGACGTGTACTACGGCGGCGTCACCGAGGACGACGTGCCGGCGATCATGGACCACCTGGAGGGTGGGGAGCCGCTGCAGTTCCTGAAGATCGGTGACGAGGACTTCCGCTACAAGGGCTGAGCGGCCGTCGCGGACGCCGGCAGGCCGGCAAGGCCCGTCCACAGCACACGGACCAGGTGGGCGACCAGCTGCTCGCGCTCCATCGCGTCGTCCTCACCCCTGGTGGACAGCCACCACTCGCCGGCCGACTGGACCATGCCCACGATGCCGTGGGCGAAGGCCTCGGCCCCGCCGGCGTCCTTGCCCGCCCGGGTCAGCTCCTCGGTGACGATGCCGCAGATGCGGTCGGCCACCTGTGCGGTGAAGCGGTGCAGGTACTCCGCGAAGCCCGGTGCGTCCGTCGGCGCCCGGTGGACCAGGAAGGCGTAGATCTCGGGCTCGGACTCGATGAAGGTCAGGTAGGCGTCGATGGTCCGGTGGATCATCAGCCGCGGGTCCGAGACTGGCGTCGTCCCCTCCTCCAGCAGCTCCTCCAGCTGCGTGGCGTAGCGGACGGCCAGCGCGTGGACCAGGTCGCCCTTGTCGGCGACATACCGGTACAGCACCGGCTTGGTCACACCGGCGGTCGCGGCCACGTCGGCCATCGTCACCCCCGCGCCATCGCGGCGGATCGCCTCGTCGGCGGCGTCGAGGAACTCCTCGCGTCGCCGGGCTCGCCGCTCACGGCTGGCGGTGCTGGCGACGGTCCGGTCGGGCATGCCCAGACGATACCAGCGGTAACACCCGCAGGGAGGCCAGACCCGTCGACGGCGAACCGTGCGGCGTCCCCAGATCGTGCAGGAGGGCCGTGTCCCGCCGTCGAAGGTCCGGAACACGGTGTGTCGTCCACCGACAGGCACACGCTGTGTCATCTATCCACAGGAGCAGCCCCACATGAAGTCCGCAACCGGCATCCTCGCCGCCCTCGTCCTGACCCTGGTCGCCGTCGTCCCCGCAGGCGCGCAGGAGGCAACCCTCCTGACACCCTGCGAGGGTGCCGAGAACGTCATCACGGTCGGCAGCGGGACACAGACCATCGACACGCCGATGGTCCCCACCGAGTCGACCACCAAGACGTTCGTCCTGGACCTGGCAGGCCGAGCGGCCGGGACCACCGCCACGGTAGGTGTCGACCTGCAGTGGGGGGACCCCAGCGACTACGACCTGACCGTCAACGGCTCCTCGTCGGCGTCGTTCAACCCGACCGACGGTGACGGCGAGTTCGTGAGCCTCGCGAAGGTCAGGCACTGCCAGAGCATCACCGTCGACGTGCTGAACTTCGCCGGCAACCCCTTCGCCGACATGACGCTGGACTTCAGCTTCAGCAAGGTGACGGCCAGCTAGGCCTTCTCACCCGACGCCCCCTGCCACGCGGCAGGGGGCGTCGTCACGTGCGCCAGCAGGAACGGGGGGCCACGGTGGCGAACTCACCCGCCACGCGTGCACCGGTGCTCCGGACGCAGCCCCTCCACACCGAATCGGAGCAATCCCCACATGAAGCGCATCACCGGCCTGCTGGCCGCCACCGTCCTGTCCGTCGTCGCCGTCGTGCCGGCCGGCGCGCAGGAGACCGTGCCGCTGCACGGCGCCTGCACGAAGACCGGACAGCACATCCTCGTCGGCAACAGCACGGGGAAGATCGCCACGCCGACCCTGCCCCTGACGACCACCACCGCCACGTTCGTCATCGACCTCGAGGGACAGCCGGCCACCAAGAAGGCCAACCTGTCCGTCGACATGACCTGGGGCGACCCCACCGACTTCGACCTGGACGTCAACGGCGAGTCCTCGCAGAACTTCAACTTCGACGGCACCTACGAGAACGTCAGCCTGACGAACCAGGCGCACTGCACCACGGTGACGGTCGAGGCGCTGAACTTCACCGGCAACCCCCTGGCGACGCTGGCCCTGTCGTTCAAGGTCACCGCCAAGTAGCACCCCGCACACGACGACGCCCCCGGCCATGCAGGGCCGGGGGCGCTGTCGTTGCGTGGAGGATCAGACGAGGGCGGCGTCCAGCGTGATCTCGGCGTTCCCGGCGAACAGCTTCGAGACGGGGCAGCCGTCCTTGGCGTCCGCGGCGGCCTTGGCGAAGGCGTCGGCGTCCAGACCGTCGACCGTGGCGCGCACCGTCAGGGCGACCGTGGTGATCTCGACCTTCTTGGTGTCGAGCGTCACGACCGCGGTGGTCTCGATGGACCTCGGCGTGCCACCGGCCTGGCCGATGATGTTCGAGAGGGCCATGGAGTAGCAGGAGGAGTGGGCTGCCGCGAGCAGCTCCTCGGGGCTGGTCTGCCCGTTGGGCGCCTCGGCCCGGGCAGGCCAGGACACGTCGAACGTGCCGATCTCGGACGAGGCGAAGGCGGTCTGCCCCTTGCCGTCGGTCAGGCCACCCTCCCAGACGGTGCGTGCGGTGCGGTCGGTCATGTCGTGCTCCTCATGGTGTCGCGGTGATGTCGCAGTCGGTATCAATGTATCCGATGACGACATCCTCAAACCGCGAGCGACCGGTCGTCCTTGAACGTCTCGAGCACCACCGCCGACTCGACGTGCTGGATCCCCGGCAGCCCCGAGATGTCGCTCTCGAGCAGACGCCGGTAGTCAGCGACGTCGGCCGCGCGGATCTTGACCAGGAAGTCGGCGTTGCCGGTCAGGTAGTGGCACTCCGCGACCGCGTCGACGTCGGCGATGGCGTCACGGAAGGCGTGGACGGCCTCGCGCCCGTGGTGGTCCAGCCTGATCAGCAGCACCACCGTCATCCCCAGGCCCAGGGGTTCGGGGTCCAGGTCGGCGTGGTAGCCACGGATGATCCCGGCGTCCTCCAGCCGCCGGGTCCGCTCCAGGGTGGCCGGCGGCGTCAGGCCGACCTCGCGGGCGACGGCGGCGTTGGACATCCGCGCATCGGCCTGCAGCAGCGACAGGATCCGCCGGTCCGTCTCGTCCAGACGGGGCATCCTGACCCCGACATCGGGGGTTCCCATGAAACTTCTCCCTTGTTAGGCTGTTGAGCAGTTCTACTTTGCAGATCAAAAGGAGTCCAGCGCTATGACCGCCGATCTGATGCCCCTTCTTGGGTACCACCACATCGAGTTCTACGTGGGCAACGCCAAGCAGGCGATGCACTACTACCGGACGGCCTTCGGGTTCACCCCCGTCGCCTACGCCGGGCCCGAGACCGGGGTGCGGGACCGTGCGTCGTGGGTCATGCGTCAGGGCCGGATCACCTGGGTGCTGACCGCGGGCCTGGGCCCGGACTCCGAGATCACCACCCACCAGCACACCCACGGCGACGGTGTGAAGGACGTGGCGCTGCAGGTGCCCGACGCCGAGGCGGCCTACGCCACCGCGATCGAGCGCGGCGCCGAGGGGGTGATGGAGCCGACCGTCATGGAGGACGAGCACGGCAAGGTCGTCGTGTCGCGGATCAAGGCCTACGGTGACACCGTCCACTCCTTCGTGGACGCCTCGAACTACTCCGGTCCGTTCCTGCCCGGGTTCCAGGCCGTCTCGGACGCGCCCGTGGAGACCACCGGCACCAAGACCCCGCTGTACGCCCCGGCCGGTGCGGGGATCGGGATCGAGTTCATCGACCACATCGTCGCCAACACCTACCTGGGTGGCATGGACGAGCTGGCCGGCTTCTACGCCGACGTGATGGGCTTCACCCAGCTGGTGCACTACGACGACGAGGCCATCTCCACGGAGTACTCCGCACTGATGAGCAAGGTGCTGTGGGACGGCGACGGTCGCATCAAGATGCCGATCAACGAGCCGGCCGCGGGCAAGAAGAAGTCCCAGATCGAGGAGTACCTGGACTACTACGGCACGCCGGGCGTCCAGCACATGGCCCTGCACACCTCCGACATCGTCGAGACGGTGAAGGCCCTGCGCGCCAACGGCGTCCGGTTCATGCGCGTCCCCGACACCTACTACGCCGAGCAGAAGGCGAAGCTTGACTGGGCGCAGATCGCCGAGCCCATCGAGGCGCTGGCCGAGCAGAACATCCTGATCGACACCGACGAGGAGGGCTACCTCCTGCAGATCTTCACCGAGCCGGTGCAGGACCGTCCCACGGTGTTCTTCGAGATCATCGAGCGCCACGGCGCCAAGGGCTTCGGCGAGGGCAACTTCAAGGCCCTGTTCGAGGCCATCGAGCGCGAGCAGGAGCTGCGCGGCAACCTCTGACCGCCACCTGACGCAGAGCGGGCCCGGGCACCACGCCCGGGCCCGTCGTCGTCCGTGGGTCTAGCGCAGCAGCCCCGACAGCTGGCCGGCGACCGTCTCGGACAGCGCGGCGGTGCCACCCAGCAGCGTGACGGTGCCGAAGGGGCCCTTGGCCTCCAGCGCGTCGTACAGCCCTGCGCTGACCGCCTCCTTCGGGCTCAGCACCAGCGGCACGCCGCGGGACGCTGCGTAGACACCACCGGCCAGGCCGTCGGGGAAGCTCTGGACGCTGGCCACGACGACCTCGTCGGGGTCGTTGTACAGGCCCAGCAGCGCGCCGGACACCAGCGACGGGCTGGTCCCCGTGGCGGTGAAGTCCTCGTCGGGGTAGGCCTCGGTGGCGATGTTGCCGATCGTGAAGACCCGCGCGTCAGGGTGGGCTGCGATGTAGTCCTGCACCACGCCGGGCACGGACGTCCGGTCGATCAGGACGGCGACCCCGTCGACGTTGGGCGCGACCGCGCCCGCCAGCAGGGCGTCGGGGAAGTCCCCACCGAAGGCCACCACGATCTCCCGCGGGTCCGGGTTGGCCGCCTCGGCGACGGCGATCGCGGTCGAGAACCGGCTGTCGCCGGCGATGCGGGTCACGTCGTGACCCTCCTCCTCGAAGGCGTCCACGACCTCGGGACCCAGCGCCGCGGTGCCACCCAGCAGGATGACGTCGCCCTCGCCGCCGAGGGCCCGCAGCGTCTCGGCGAGCACGGCGTCAGGGACGCTGTTGCGCGGGGTCAGCAGCAGCGGTGCCCGGCGGGCGACGGCCAGCGGGCCGGCGACCAGCGCGTCGGGGAAGTTGTCGGAGAACGCCACGACCACCGCGTCGGCCTGGCCGTCGGCGTAGGAGGCCTGCGAGATCCGGATGGCCGTCTCGACCCGGCTGCCGCCGGCCAGACGGTCGACGCTGTCAGCACCCGAGGGAGCGGTCCGCGGGACCGCGACCCGGTCGCCATCGGCCGGGGCGGCGTCGATCAGATCCTCCCCCTCACCGTTGCGGTCGTACAGGAACGCGGCGATGACCTCGATGGTGTCGGCGGCGCCGACGCAGTCGGCGGGGACCGATGCCCGGTACGTGCCCGACTCGAAGGCGGCGTTGCCCGAGCACACCAGCCGCGGGAGGAACTGGCCCTCAAGGACCAGGTACTCGAAGGCCTGGTTGCCCTGCTGCTTGCTCAGCTGCACCTCACGGTAGGTCCCGTCCGGCGTCTCGTAGGAGAACACCGCGGCGGCACCGAAGTCGTTCCAGACCGGGTCGCTGGCCGGGTCGGTGCCCTGCGGCACCGTCATCGAGACGCCCAGCGAGCTCTGGTTGTAGTCGATGCAGAAGCCGGTGGCGTCGGCCACCGGCGCCGCCTCGACCGGACCGTTGATGCCCCTGCGGACGTCCCCGGTGCCGTCGACGAAGCAGCCGCTGGCCTGGTAGCTCGCCGAGGCGGGTCCGGCGGACTGCGCGATGGCGGCCCCGAGGACCTGCGGTCCGTCCTGTGCCGCGGACGGCACGGCCACCAGGGTCGCAAGCATGGCCATCATGACCACGGTCGTGAGCGTGCGTCGGACTGTGACCATGTGTGATCCCCCTGGATCGCTGCCGTCGCGGACACGGTCCGCCGACGTTGTGACTACGGTGCGTCCGTAACGATGCCGCATCGCTGCACGCCGTCGCAACCGCGCTGAGCCACATCCACCATGGTGGATCCTGCTCACCCATCCACCATGGTGGATCCTGCTCACCCAGCCACCATGGTGGCGAGGGGTCACCCAGCCACCATGGTGGATCCTGCTCACATCGTGACGCGGGCGATCACGGTGTCAAGCACCGTGCGGACGCGGGCGGTGGCGCGGTCACGCGCCGCACGCGGGTCCTCGTCGCGGACGACCGCCTCGCCGTAGAACTTGAGCTTCGGCTCGGTCCCGCTGGGACGCACCATCAGGCGGGTGCCGTCCTCGGCGACGAACCGCAGCAGCGGG
>JBFKGB010000144.1:0-8368 GCA_041633535.1 Euzebya sp.
CATCCGGCGTCGTGACATCAGCTCGACGACCGCCTCGACGGCGTCACCCCGCATGATCGGGAAGGCGAAGGTCGACACGATGCCGTGGCGCTGCGCCACCTCCCGCCTGAAGTAGCCAGGGTCCTTCCCGACGTCCTCGATCCAGGCGGGCTCCCCGGTCTGGATCACCCGCCCCGGCAGTCCCCGTCCCGGGACGGTGACCAGTCCGGGATCGGCCATCAGCCCGACGCCCTCATCAAGTCCGTCGACGTTCCAGTGGTCCACAGGGTGGGCGCTGCCGTTCTCGGCGACCAGCCACATGATGGCGGCATCCCACTGCAGCGCCGTGGCGGCGGCCTCCAGCAGGACCGCCGACGCGTCGCTCAGGCTGTGCACCTCGTTGACCAGGGCGACCTGCGTGGCGACGTGGCTGGTGACCCGGTGGTAGGTCGCCAGGCTGGTCGCCTCGGCCAGCCGCCGTTGGGTGGTCAGGTCGCGCAGCACACCCACGGACAGCGTCCCGGCAGCCGTGGGGAGGTCGCGCAGCGACAGCTCGACCTCGACCTCACGGCCCGACCGGTGCAGGGCCCACAGGTGGACCGGGGGTCCGCCGGTGATGGTCGAAGGGCCACCCGTCATGTGGCGCTCGAACGCCGCGATGTGCTGCTGCTGCAGGCCCGGCGGCACCAGCACGGCGACGGGTCGGCCCACGAGCTCGTGGGGGGCCCAGCCCAGGACGGCCTCGACCGCCGCGTTGGCGTGCACGACCACGCCGTCCTGATCGGCAGCGACCACGGCGTCGGAGACGGTGTCCAGGAAGGTGAGAACAGCCAGGGGTGTGCCACCCGCGGCCGACCAGCCGTCCTCGAGGGGACCCTTCACCCAGCTGCTCCTGTCCTGTACCGACGTCCGTCCCCTGTGACAGGAGTGAACCACAGGGCCCACTGTCACGCAGGTGTCACCCGCCGGCAAGCCGTCGCCGCGCCGGGCCCTCCCCCAGGCCGCGCAGCAGCTCGCCCCCGACGAAGCGGGCCGCGGTCAGGTAGGGGTTCAGGCCCGGGTCGGGGTCCTCCCCGTCGGCCAGGCGCGCGATCTGGGCCTCGTACCACTCCGACTCCCCGGCGAGCGCCAGCAGCTTGGGCATGGTGTAGTCCGGCAGGTCGACCCGGTCGGCACCCTGCTCGAGCTGCTGTGGGAGGGACGGGTCGACCACCAGCGGTCGTCCCAGCCCGATCACGTCGGCCACCCCGTCGGCCAGGAGGTCGCGCATGGCCGCTGCGGAGCGGATCCCGCCGGTCAGCATCACCGGTAGGTCGGGGCTCGCCGCCTTCGCCGACCGTGCGAAGTCGGCGAAGTACGCCTCCTTGTAGGGGGTCGGCTGCTGTGCGGTCGACTGCTGTCCGTCGGCCAGACCCAGCAGCGCCGGGGACTCGTAGGTCCCGCCGGAGACCTCCAGCAGGTCGATCCCCTCCTCGGCCAGCAGCGTGACCACCTCTCCGGCGTCCTCGGTCGTGAACCCACCGTGCCGGAAGTCCGAGGAGTTGAGCTTCACCGCGATGGTGAAGCCGTCACCGGTCCGCGCCCGGCAGGCGCGCACGGCCTCCAGCAGCGCCCGCGCCCGGCCCGCGACCGCGCCGCCCCAGCGGTCGGTCCGCCGGTTGGTGGCGGGCGACAGGAACTGGGCCAGCAGGTAGCCGTGTGCGGCATGCACCTGGACCCCGTCGAAGCCCGCGTCCTCACAGCGTCGTGCCCCCTCGCCGAAGGCCTGCACGATCGCCTCGACCTCGGCGGCGGCGAGCGCACGCGGACGGGCGAAGGAGCCCAGCAGCGCGACGGCGTCGACGGCGCTGGGTGCCACCGGCCTGCGGGTGATGTAGCGGTTGCACTGACGGCCCGGGTGGTTCAGCTGGGCCAGGAAGGGCGTGTCGCCGGTCGCGGCGACCATGTTCCTCAGCGCCACCATGTCGGTGTGGTCGTCCAGCACCACGTTGCGGCTGCGCTCCAGGAAGCGGCGATCGACCATCAGGTTGCCGCTGATCAGCAGGCCCGCACCGCCCCGGGCCCAGCGTCGGTACAGCCGCTCCAGCCGGACGGTGGGCTGGTTGCGTGCGTCGGCGAGGTTCTCCGTCATCGCCGCCTTGGCGATGCGGTTCGGCAGCCTGAGTCCGTTGCTGAGGGTCAGCGGCTCGAACAGGTCTGTGGGCACTGGAGGGGTCCGTTTCTCGGGAGGTCGACAGCAGCCTACTGGCGGTCGATGTTACAAATGTTCTTGACATGTAACACCCCCGCTGGCAGCGTACGGACGGCAACCTCGACCGCAGTCCACAGGAGTCCGTCATGCTGAGGCACCGCCCCGCCGACCTCGTCCGCAACACCCGCCGCCGGGCGACGCTGGCCCCGACCGTCGCCGCGCAGAAGGCGGTCCGCACCGCGCGCCGGGTCGTGACCTCCTCCCCCGCCGAGGTCATCTCGTGGGTCCGCGACGTCGTCCTGCCCGCCCCCCACCCGCTCTCGGAGCCCCCTGCGGGGTCCGGTCTGCGCCCGGTGATGGGCGACGCCGACGATCCGCTGCTGGGCGCGAGCCTGCGGATCACCGACGACCGGGTCGCCTGGGGCATGGAGAAGTACCAGACCTACGGCAACCTCTTCTGGGCGTTCCTCGCCGGCCGTCGCATGGTGCAGGTCTGCGGCGGCGAGGCCTCCAAGCAGGTGCTGATCAACGCCGACAAGGAGTTCTCCAGCGACGGCTGGGTCGAGCTGATCGGCAAGTTCTTCGGTGGCGGCCTGATGCTGATGAGCTTCGGTGAGCACCTGGACCACCGCCGCATCATGCACTCGGCGTTCACGCCCCAGCGCCTCGCGAGCTACCTGGAGGGCATGGACGCCCAGATCGTCGCCGAGCTCGAGTCGTGGGAGGACGGCGAGCACCTGCTCTACCCGACGCTGAAGGACCTGGGCCTGCGGATCGCCACGCAGGTGTTCCTGGGCATGGACCTGCCCCGCAGCCGGCGGCAGCGGGTCCTCGCCTCGTTCCACGCCCAGGCCCGCGCACCCCTGGCGCGGTTGCGTCTGGACCTGCCCTTCACCCTGTGGGGTGCCGGTCGCAACGGCTACGAGCACGTCCTCGCCTTCTTCGCCGAGGCGCTGCCGGAGAAGCGCCGCAACCCCGGCGACGACCTCTTCAGCGCGATGGTGCACGCCGAGGACACCGACGGTGCCCGCTTCACCGACGAGGAGATCATCCGACACATGAACTTCCTGTGGTTCGCCGCCCACGACACGACGAACCTGGCGATGACGATGATGGCGTGGGCCTTCGCCGCCCATCCCGAGTGGCAGGACCGTGCCCGGGCCGAGGTGATGGCGTTGGGTGCGGGCCCGCTGTCACCGCAGGACCTGGCGGGCCTGACGACGATCGACCTGGTCATGAAGGAGGTCATGCGCCTGTGGCCGCCGGTGCCTGCGGCGCTGCGGCAGGCCGTGACCGACACCCAGATCGACGGCTACCACATCCCCGCCGGCACCTGGCTGCAGGTCTTCCCGGTCGTGACCCACCGGATGCCGGAGTACTTCAAGGATCCGCACACCTTCGACCCCAGCCGGTTCGAGGCGCCGCGGGAGGAGCATCGCGCCCACAGCCACGCCTACCAGCCCTTCGGCGGCGGCGTGCACAAGTGCATCGGCTTCGCCTTCGCCGAGATGGAGGCCAAGGCCGTCTACGCCCGGCTGCTGCGGACGCACCACCTGTCGGTCCCCGAGGGCTACGAGCCGCGGATGACGTGGGGTGGGCTGCCCGAGCCCGCCGACCAGCTGCCCGTCACCGTCACCCGCCTGGGATAGGCAGCGGCACCGGGGTGTCGCGTGGAAGGGGTGTCCAGCGTCCTGCCCACAGCCACGCCGCGGCACCCTGTCCGACGCCGACGGCGCCGTCGGCGGTCAGCAGGACCCCGCCCCGCTCGGGCAGCCCCCATCGCAGGAGTCCGTCGGCGGGGGGCCGGTCCCGGGTCGGACCGCTCCAGTGGACCAGCGCCACGCCCGGCGCCAGCCCCAGACCGTCGACCTGGCGTCCGCCCTGCGAGGGGACGGTCATCCGCTGGCACAGCACCATGGCCCCGGCGGAGGCACCCGAGATGGCGCAGCCGTCACGGTGCAGGGCCCTGACCTGCTCCCCCACCGGACCGGTCAGCACCTGCCGGAGCCCACCCGGTGACCCGCCCGGCAGCACGAGCAGCCCGACGTCCTGCAGGGCGGCCAGCGCACCCGCCCGGTCCTCCCGCGGATCGGGCACGACCGTCACCTGTGTCCCCAGGCGGCCGTACCAGGACACGGTCCGTTCGCAGGCGCCGGCGTAGTCGCTGCCCGTCCGGGCCGCCCCGGCGAGGACGACAACCGGACCGTCGACCCGGCGCAGCACCTCGGCGTCCATCTCCTCACACCCGGGCGTCAGCTCGCGCCCGCCCTGCAGGCACAGCAGCCCGCTCATCTGTGCGACGATCGCGGTGTCATGGGCACGTCCTGCCCGCGCGGCACCGGGGCCAACCATGACCGCCACCGCTGCGGCTCATACGAATTCATACTACTCTGTGGGTGAGCCGATCGACGAGGGAGACGCTATGAGCAGCATCGACAGTCCCGTCCTGCAGGAGTTCCAGCTTGGCCAGGGCCCCTGGCCCACGGTCGACCCCTTCCTGTTCTGCGTCCACCACGACGACGACTTCCCCGAGGGTGATGAGGAGCTGGGCCCCTGTGCGCCCCTGGTCGGGCGCAACATCGGCATGGACTTCTCGGGTCGCGACGGGTGGTCGATGTACCACGGATCGCTGGTCCCGGGCTTCCCCCAGCACCCGCACCGGGGTTTCGAGACCATCAGCTTCATGCGGCGCGGCTTCATGGACCACTCCGACTCCCTGGGCGCCGCCGCGCGGTTCGGCCGCGGCGACGTGCAGTGGATGACCGCAGGCAGCGGCATCGTGCACGCCGAGATGTTCCCGTTGCTGAACGACAAGGCCCGCAACGAGACCGAGCTGTTCCAGATCTGGATCAACCTGCCGGCCAGCGACAAGATGGTCCCGCCGCACTTCTCGATGCTGTGGGACCACGAGATCCCCAAGCACACCCTCCTGGACTCCGCCGGCCGTCCGGTCGACGTGACCGTCGTCGCCGGTCAGGTGGTGCAGGGCACCACGCCAGCCAGCCCGCCCCCGCACTCCTACGCCTCGCGGCCCGAGGCCGACGTCCACATCTGGCACGCAGGCTTCAGCGAGGGCGCCAGCTGGGAGCTGCCGCTGGCCGGCCACCGCGACACGCGCCGCGTGGTGTACGTCTTCGGTGACGGCGTGGTGCGCATCGGTGGGCACGAGATCGCGGGTGGCAACGCCGCGGTCGTCCGCTGCGACGTCCCGGTCACGATCACCGACGACACGCCGGGGGCCCGTGGCACCGACGACGGGCACGCCGCGGAGGTGCTGATCCTGGGTGGCCGCCCGATCGGCGAGCCGGTGGCGCAGTACGGCCCGTTCGTGATGAACACCAGGGCCGAGATCCAGAAGGCCTACCACGACTACCAGGAGACCCACTTCGGCGGCTGGCCGTGGCCGAAGAACGACCCGGACCACGGCCGCGAGCTGCGCCGGTTCGCACGGCACACCGACGGCCGGGTCGAGGAGCTGGCGGTCCCCTGACCGACGGTCAACCGCCGGCCGGGGCGCGGCCGTAGTGGGTGGCGCCCCGGACGAAGAACGCCGGGGGCAGCAGCGGGTCCGGTCGCGCGCCCCACAGCCCGTAGCCGGTCGTCGCCGCCGAGGCACCCTCGAACGACAGCGTCACGTGGACGTGGTCACGGTGGGCCGCACCGGCCGGGCAGGGGTACTGCGACCGCATGTCGTCAGCGCTGCGGACCGACAGCCTGCTCTGCTCCTCCCGCGCCTCCCAGCAGGCGCCGTCCCAGATGATCTGGAGGACGCCCAGCCGCCGGGCGACGACGTGGCCGGATCCGTCGTGGTCGGCCAGCAGGTAGTCGACCAGACGGTCCCCGGAGGCGATGTCGCCCACGAACAGGTCGACCGCCCGCCCGGTCGCGTGCGCTGACCAGTTCTCGTACCGCGTCCCGTCACCCGGTGGGATGTCGCGGCTGCCCCGGCCCGGCGGCGGGGACGTCAGCCGGCAGGACAGCGTCTGTCCCTGCCGGACCCCGGACCAGCGCAGCGCCCAGGCGCTGAACGCCGCGGTCCCGGGCGGCAACGCGTCCACGCACACCTCGCTGCGCGTGCCGGCGTGGATGCTGTCACCCCGTGCGTAGGGGTCGTAGCCGTCCAGCGGGTCCGAGGGCGCGGTCGTGGAGGGCTCGTACTCGACCTGGAATCCTGGTGCCCCGACGCCGTGTCGCACCCCGAGTCCCACAGTGAGGGTGAGCACCAGCACCAGACCCACACCCCATCGCCCCATGTGTTGCATGGCCGGACGGTAGCGCACGTCGCATCATCGGAGGGCGTGACGCGCACCATCCTCGCTGCAGCAGCCGCCTCCGCCGACGACCTGACCGGTCTGGTCGGGATCATGGCCGACCTCGTGGCCGCGATGGGGGCGTGGGGCGTCGCGCTGGCCGTGGCGATCGAGAACGTGTTCCCCCCGATCCCCAGCGAGGCGGTGCTGCCGTTCGCCGGCTTCGTCGTGGGCCGTGACGGCGGATCGCCGTGGGTGATGGTGGCCGCGGCGACCGCCGGGTCGGTGCTGGGTGCCGTGGTGCTCTACGAGATGGGGCGTGGCATCGGACAGGAGCGCACGCGGCGGTGGCTGGTGTCCCTCCCGCTGGTCGAAGCGGAGGAGGTCGACCGGGCCATCGACTGGTTCGCGCGGCACGGCCGCGTGTCGGTGCTGCTGGGACGCTGCGTCCCGGTCGTCCGCAGCCTGGTGTCCCTGCCCGCCGGCGCCGACGGCATGCCGCGGGTGCCGTTCATCCTGCTCACGACCGTCGGGAGCCTGGTGTGGAACACGCTGTGGGTGTTCGCCGGCCACGCCCTGGGGCGGGCGTGGACCGACGCGGCGCGCTACTCCGGTCACCTGAGCACCGCCATCCTGGTGGCGGTGCTCGTCGTGCTCGCGCGCTTCCTGTGGACCCGGCGCGAGCGGATCAGCCTGCCAGGGCGCTGAGCTCCTCGACCTCCTCGGGCGTCAGCTGGATCCGCGCGGCCTCGACGTTCTCCTCGAGGTGGGCCACTGACCCGGTGCCGGGGATGGGCAGGATGACGGGCGAGCGGTGCAGGAGCCACGCCAGGGCCAGCTGCGACGGTGAGGCGTCGTGGGCCCTCGCCTGCTCGGACAGCACCGAGCCCTCGCCGGACAGCTCGGCGGCGGCCAGGGGGAACCAGGGGATGAACCCGATGCCCTCCGCCTCGCAGTGGTCCAGCACCGCCTGGTGGCTCCGGTCGGTCAGGTTGTACAGGTTCTGCACGCTCACGACATCGACGACCCCGCGGGCCTGCTCGATCTCCTCGACGCCGACCTCCGACAGCCCGATGTGACGGATCTTCCCGGCGTCCTGGGCGTCCTTCAGGACACCCAGCTGCTCCTCGGCCGGCACGGCCGGGTCGATGCGGTGCAGCTGGTACAGGTCGATGGTCTCCACGTCCAGACGGCGCAGGCTCATCTCGATGCACTGCTGCAGGTACTCCGGACGTCCCACGGGCCGCCATTCGTCAGGACCCTGTCTGGTCAGGCCACCCTTGGTGGCGATCGTGACGCCGGCGTAGGGGTGGAGGGCCTCACGGATCAGGTCCTCGCTGACCTCGGGTCCGTAGGAGTCCGCGGTGTCGATCAGGTCCACCCCGAGCTCGACGGCACGTCTGAGCACCGCGATGGCGGTGTCGTGGTCGTCGGGTGGCCCCCAGATGCCTGTGCCGGTGATGCGCATGGCGCCGAAGCCCAGACGCGTCACCTCGAGGTCGCCACCCAGGGTGAACGTGCCGCTCGCGGCGGCTGGAGTCGTGGTGTCAGTCATGTCCGGCCCTTTCCCACTGAGGTGACCGGCCGAACACGGTCACATCTGCCACCATGGTGGGGATGCCGAGCGGAGAGCCCATGACCGACGTTGTCGAGGACCCTGAGGACGCCCTCATCAGGCCGCGTGGACGGGCCGCCCTCCTGCGCTGCCTGGGGCTGGTGCTCGGCGTGGTCGAGGAGCTGGCGGGCGACGCCCGGGACGTGGGCGACGCGGCAGCGACGGCCCTGACGGCGGTCGAGGCCGAGCTGGGGTCGCTGGTGACGACACCTGAGGACAGCCACCGCGGCCTGGAGCGGGCGCTCGCCCATGTCGCAGAGCTGCAGCACGAGGCCGCGACGGAACCCCTCATCCTGCTGGGAACGTTCCAGGCCACCGCCGAGGCCGTCCAGC
>JBFKGB010000145.1:0-8289 GCA_041633535.1 Euzebya sp.
CGGGCACACCGCCGCCCCGACCGGCGGCGGCGGGGGCGACGCGAGCCACACCCTACCAGCCGCGGGCCGAGGACGGGGGCTCCACGGCGGGTGTCGAGGGGGACGGGGACGACGGGAACGGCGGCGAGGGGAACGGTGGCGAGGAGCCCACGGCCCGACCAGCGCCCGTGGCCGGTCCGGCCGCCGTCCACATCGACGTGGACGGCCTCAGGCAGCGCGTCGTGCCGCTGCCCTTCCCCGGGGGCCGCTACCGCGCGGTGTTCGGCCTGACCGGACGGCTGATGGCCCTGGGCACCCCCCTGCGTCCCCCGTCGGCCCCGGGGTCGTCACCCGACCAGCGGCCCGGCGGGCAGCTGGAGGTCCTGACCTTCGACACCGGACGCCACGAGGTCATCGTGCCGGCCGTCAGCTCCGTCGACGTCTCCGCCGACGGCAGGACCATGGTGTACGCCGTGAAGCGTCGGCTGCGGGCGGTCCGCGCCGGTGCCAAGCCTCCCGAGGGCCCGGCCGCCGAGGGCCCCTCCCGTGTCAGCGGATGGATCGACCTGAACCGGGTCTCGGTCGCCGTGGAGCCCCCGGCGGAGTGGCGACAGCTGTTCCTCGAGGCGTGGCGGCTGCAGCGGGACCTCTTCTGGCACAGCGACATGTCGGGCGTGGACTGGGACGGTGTGCTGGCACGCTACGTCGGCCTGATCGACCGCATCGCCACCCGGGCCGAGCTGAGCGACCTGATCTGGGAGATGTTCGGCGAGCTCGGCACCGGCCACGCCTACGAGCGGGGCGGGGACCACCCCTCCACCCCGGTGCAGCCGCTGGGTCACCTGGGCGCCGACCTGGCCTGGGACGGCACGTCGTGGCGCGTGGGACGGGTCCTGCGGGCCGACCCGACCGATCCGATGCGCCGCCGTCCCCTGGACGCCCCCGGCGTGCGTGTCGGCGAGGGCGCGACCGTGCTGGCCGTGGACGGCCAGCCGGTTGACGGTGACCGGGCCCCCGCCACCCTGCTGGTGAACCGCGCCGGCGCCGACGTGGTGCTGCGGGTCGCCGACCCCGACCCCCGCGAGGTCGTCGTCCGGACGCTGCGCGACGACACCTCGCTGCGCTACGCCGACTGGGTCGAGCGCAACCGTCAGCGGGTCCGCGAGCGCAGCGACGGCCGGCTGGCCTACGTCCACGTGCCCGACATGGGCGCGACGGGCTACGCGGAGTTCCACCGGCAGTACCTGTCCGCGGTCTACGCCGACGGCATCGTCGTGGACGTGCGGTTCAACGGCGGCGGCAACGTCTCCTCGCTGCTGCTGGAGAAGCTGGCCGGCCGCCGGATCGGCTACCAGCTGCGGCGCACCGGTGCGTTGGAGGCCTACCCGCACCACGCGCCGCAGGGCCCCCTCGTCGCCATCACGAACGAGCGCTGTGGGTCCGACGGGGACATCTTCACGCATGCATGGAAGCGTCTGGGCCTGGGCCCGGTCGTCGGCACCCGCACGTGGGGCGGCGTCATCGGCATCCAGCCGCGTCACTCCAGCGCCGACGGGACGGTCACCACCCAGCCGGGGTTCGCCTTCTGGTTCGACGACGTGGGATGGGCGGTCGAGAACTACGGGACTGACCCGACCCACCCGGTCGAGATCGCCCCGCACGACACCGCTGCCGGCACCGACCCCCAGCTGGACACCGCCATCGACCTCGCCCTGGAGGCCCTGGCGTCCTCGCCCCCGCCCCCGATGCCCGACATCGGCACCGCGCCGCACCTGGGCACGACCGCCGACGACACCTGAGGGGGGGGTGAGCACGATCCACCATGGTGGATCCTGCTCAGCCGGGTGGGGCGAGCGAGGAGATCGTCACGGTCTGGTGCAGGGCGGCGACCGCCGCCTGCAGGAGGGGGACGGCCAGCACCGCCCCGGTCCCCTCCCCCAGCCGCAGGTCGAGGTCCAGCAGCGGCTCCAGGCCCAGGTGGTCCAGGGCGGCCGCCGCGCCGGGTTCGGTGCTGCGGTGTCCGGCGATCAGGTGGTCCACGACTGCCGGGGCGAGCGACGCGGCGACCAGGGCCGCGGCGTCGGTGATCACACCGTCCAGCACCACGGGGACCTGACGGGCGGCGGCCTGCAGCATCGCCCCGACCAGGGCGGCGTGCTCCAGCCCGCCCACGTGCGCCAGGACCGTCATGGCGTCGGCGTCGGCGGCGAGGCGTCCGACGGCCTCAGCGACGATGCGGGTCTTCAGCGTCACGGTGTCGGGGTCGGCCCCGGCCCCCGCGCCGGTCACCTCGGCGGCGGGACGGCGCGTGATGGCCGCGACCAGCGCGGCGCTGGCCGTGGTGTTGGCGATCCCCATGTCGCCGAGCGCCAGCAGGTCGGTCCCGCTGGAGATCAGCTCGTCGGCGGCGTTGGCGCCGGCCATGACTGCACGTGCCGCCTCCTCCAGCGTCATCGCCGGCCCCTGGGACAGGTCGGCCGTGCCCGCCCGGACCCGGGCGCTGCGCAGCTTGAAGGTCGGCTCCGGCGCCACGGCACAGCCGACGTCCAGCACCGTCACCGCCACGCCGGCCGTCCTGGCGAACGCGTTGACGGTGGCGCCACCCCCGGCGATGACGCCGGTCATGGCGGTCGTGATGGCCTGGGGCCACGGGGTCACGCCCTGTGCATGGACACCGTGGTCGGCGGCGCACACCAGCAGTGCGGGTGCCTGGGGCACGACGGGCATCGCCGTACCGGTGGCCGCACCCAGCCGGGCGACCACCCGCTCGAGCACGCCGAGGCTGCCCGGCGGCTTGGCGAGGGCCGCCCAGCGGTCGGCGACCTGACTGGCGAGGTCGGCGTCGGCGGGCGCGACCTCGCCGGCGAGCTCGATGACACGGTCCTGGACGGTGGGCATGGGCGGTCCTGTCGGGGGCGGGGTCAGACGATGGCCTCGAGGGCGACCGCGAGCTGCTCGACCGCCTGGGCGTCGCGGACGGCGACACGCAGGAACCGCGGGGGCAGCAGCGGGAACGTGGACGGCCGCACGGCGACCCCCCGGGCCAGCAGGGCCCGGTGGACGGCCGGTCCGGCTGCGACCTCGAGGAGGATGAAGTTGGCGGCGCCCTCGTGGACGACCACGCCCTCGATGCGCTCCAGGCGGCGGACCATGGCCCGTCGGCGGCGGGCGACGCCCTCGGCCGTCTCGGTGCGCCACGGCTCGTTGTCAGCTGCGGCCACGATCGCTGCGATGGCGCGGGAGGACACCGGCCAGGGCTGCTGGTGCCGTCTGATCCGGGCCGCGAGGTCCGGCGCCGCGACCAGGTACCCGGCCCTGATGCCGGGGACGGACCACATCTTGGTGACCGAGCGCAGGACCACCAGGCCGGGCAGGTCGACCCGGCCTGCCAGGCTGGACCGTCCGTCGGACACGAAGTCCATGAACGCCTCGTCGACCACGACCGTGCGGCCCGGCCGGCACAGCGAGGCGATGTCCCCCGGGTCGTCCAGCGTGCCGGTGGGGTTGTTCGGGTTGCCCACGACCACCAGGTCGGCGTCGACCGGCACACGGTCGGGACGCAGCCGCCAGCCGTCGGCCGCGTCCCGCGGGACCCTGGTGACGGGGACGTCGCAGGCACGCAGGGCCGCGTCGGCGGCGGTGAAGTACGGGTGGACGACGGCGGCACGGGATGGGCGCAGCGCGTGCGGCAGCAGCCAGAAGGCCTCGGCCGCCCCGGCCAGCAGGACGACGTGGTCGACGGTCAGCCCGGTCAGCGAGGACACAGCGACCAGCGCCGGGGTCTGGTCGGGGTAGGTGGCCTCGTCGGCACGCTCGACCGCCTGCAGGACGTGGCGGGCGGGGCGGTCGGACAGGACGTTGACCGCGAGGTCCAGCGCCCCCTCCGGCACCATGGTGTCCCCGTGCTGTGCCAGCGCGCCGTCGGTGGGCTCCGGTGCGGACGGGGCCGGTGCCGACGAGGCCGGTGCTGACGAGGCCGGTGCCGACGGGGCCGGTGCCGACGAGGCCGGTGCCGGTCCACCGGTGGCCGCAGGGCCCACGGCGGGGTCCTGCGCGGCGGGTCGCGCCGGCCCGTCCTGGGTGGTCGGGGCCGCGACCGGCGCCGGCAGCTCGACCGTGCGGCCCGCCACGACCAGCAGCACCCGGTCGGCCAGCGCGGACAGGGCCGCCGTCACCTCCCCCATCGCGTCGACCCACCGGCGGGTCCCGCGGTCGACCGAGACCACGCCACCGCCGACGTCCTCGACGACCACGACCAGCGGCGCCGCGCCGGCGGTGAACCACCGGACCGCCTCGCTGACGAGCAGCCCCAGGTCACCCGCCTCCCACAGCCCCTCGGCGTCCATGCGGCCGGTGACCCACAGCCCCAGCGAGTCCACGAGCACCGGCCCCTCGGCGGCGATGACGGCGGCCTCGACGTCGGTCCCCTCCACGGTCGACCACCGGTCGGGGCGTCGGGCACGGTGCCGACGGATCCGCTCGTGCATCTCCTCGTCGCTGGCCGACCCGGTCGCCACGTAGGTGACCGCCGACCCGTCGGGCAGCAGCCCCTCGGCGACCCGGCTCTTGCCCGACCGGGTCCCTCCGATCACCAGCGTCCGCATCAGCCGACGACCAGACCCGGCTGCCACCCAACCGTCCGGACCTGCCACGAGTCGTGCTCGCCGGGCTGCACGGCAAGGACCGAGATCGACGCCGGCGCCACGTCCAGCCGCCAGGCCGAGCGCGCACCGGTGCCCAGGACCACGGTCAGCGCAGCGCGGATGAAGCCCCCGTGCGTGGCGGCCAGCACGGTCCCCTGCATGCGGCACACCTCCTGCATCACCATGCGTGCCCGCTGCTGCACCGCCTTGAACGGCTCGCCGCCGGGTGGCCCCTCTCGCGGGTCCAGCATCCATGCGGACAGGGTCTCGGGCTCCTCGTCGTGGACCTCGGCGACGACGCGGCCGGCCCAGCGCCCGAAGTCGGCCTCGGCCAGGTCCCCACGGCGGACGTCGGGGTCACGAGCGGCGAGGGTGGCGGTCTGCACGGCACGAGCCGCATGTGAGGACCACACGTGGTCCACCACCGGCAGGTGCGGCCGCAACGCCGCGACCGCCAGCCGACCACCGTCGTCCAGCAGGGCCCCAGGGTCCTCGGCGTCAGCGCCGTTGACGGCCGGGAACGACGACCGTGTGGTCTCACCGGTCGTGCCGTGCCTGAGGAGCATGAGGGTCGTCACCCGGCGACCATAGCGATTCGCCCTGTGGCTTCCCAGCGCACCGTCACCACGGGGTCCAGAGGCCCTTGATTGGTCCGGACCACATGGGTGAGGATGGCGGCATGGCTCGGACGACGATGCAGCAGATCGGACACGACTGGCTGGGCGAGCGGCTGCACGACTGGCCGGACGGCTCCGGCCCCATGTACCTGCGGCTGGCGCGCGCCATGGAACGACTGCTGCGCTCCGGCGAGGTCGAGGAGGGTGCCCGGCTGCCGGCCGAACGGCTGCTGGCTGCCGCGCTGCAGGTGTCTCGGACAACCGTCGCCGCCGCCTACGAGGTGCTGGAGGACGCCCGGCTGGTGCAGCGACGCCACGGCAGCGGCACCTACGTCCACGGGGTCCCGGTCCTGCCCCCGCCGGCGCCGCGAGACGCGCTGTTGATGCGCAGCCTCGAGCGCAACGAGATCTTCGACGGTCTGCTGGACCCGCCGCAGGACCTGCTGGACTTCCGCGCGGCGGCGCTGCAGGACACCGACCCCCTCCCCGAGGTCGTGCTGCAGGGGCTGGTCGAGGACCTGCGCCACCACGGCCGGGGGCACGGCTACGTGCCGGCCGGGCTGGCGGAGATCCGCGAGGCCGTCGCCCGCCGCTACACCGCGGCCGGGCTGCCCACCGGCGCGGAGGAGGTCCTGATCACCAGCGGCGCCCAGCAGGGCATCGCGCTGATCACGATGCTGCACCTGAGGGCCGATGACCGGATCGTGACCGAGGAGCTGACCCACACCGGGGCGATCGACCTGTTCGTCAGCACCGGCGCGGCGATCGACACGGTGGGGGTCGGCCGGGACGGCGCGGACATCGACGACATCGCGGCACGGCTGGCAGCCGGACCGCGGATGCTCTACCTGATCCCGTCGATCAACAACCCCGTCGGCGGGGTCATGCCAGCGCGCCACCGACGCCGTCTCGCCGCGATCCTGGCCGAGCACCCCGACGTCGTGACGATCAGCGACGACACGCTGGCCGACACCTGGCGGGACCGACGGCCACCGCCGCCGCTCGCCAGCTACCCGGGGGCCGAGCAGGTCCTCCACACGGGGTCGATCAGCAAGCTGCTGTGGCCCGGGCTGCGCATCGGCTGGATCCGCGGGCCGGCCGCCGAGATCCGCCGCCTGGCACGGCTGAAGGCCCTGTCGGACCTGGGGACCAGCATCCCCAGCCAGCTCCTCGCGTTGCACATGCTGGCCCTGGGTACCGAGCACGAGGACGAGAGGCGGGCGCTGATCGCCCGGCGGGGTCGGCACATGGAGACCCTCCTGCGCGAGCACCTGCCCGAGTGGCAGTTCACCAGCCCCGAGGGCGGGCTGTGCCTGTGGGTCAGGCTGCCGGACGCCGTCAGCTCGCGCGACCTGGCGATGCGTGCGTCACGCCATGGCGTGGCCGTCGCGCCCGGCAGCATCCAGTCGCCCGAGGGACGCTTCGCCGACCACCTTCGCCTGCCGTACGGCTCGCCCGAGGACGTGCAGGACCTGGCGGTCCAGCGGCTGCACGCCGCGTGGTCCGGGCGTCAGGCCAGCGGCAGGATGACGGCGCTGGACGACCTGCGCGTCGTGGTCTGATCCCCTCCGGGAGGCTCGCGTGCCCCTGAGGCCGCGTTCCCCTAAGACCGTCGGCCACGATGCCGATCTGGCCTCGCAAGGCGCGTGAGAACAGCATGTTCCCACCCCCAAAGGGCGTCACATGGCAGTCGACAGCTACCGACCATCGAACAAGGCATCGCTGATGCTGGTGTCCCGGGCGATGGAGGAGGCCTTCGACAGCTACGTCGCCACGCCGCAGGCCCACGCGCCTGCACCGTCGCAGGGGCTGGTCCTCGCGCTGTTCCAGCGCCGCGAGTACTTCGATGCGCAGGCCGATCGCTACGCCGGCCTGGCCGCGCACGGCAACCTCGTCATCGTCGGGTTCCAGGGCCCCGGCGACGACCTCCCGGACTCCGTCGTGCACGTCGACATCCCTCCGGACGACCCCTTGGGAGATCTCTGGACCCTTCTGCTGGTCCGCGACCACTTCGCCGCAGCCCTGCTGGCACGCGACACCTACGCCCTCGACCGGACGCACAGCACCCTGGAGGCCAGCCGGGTGTTCGACGCGCGCTGGTCGTTCGACCGGTCCGTGGCGCTGGCCGGGGTCGACGCCACCATCGAGGACCTCTCCGAGCTGCTGGCACCGGACGTGGCGGACCGGGTGCGAGGCATCGTCAGGTCCAGCGAGCCGCTCCCCGTCCGGCCGGTGGAGATCCAGCTCGCCTCCGCCGCGGCGTTGCTGATCGAGTCCCTCCACCGGATCCAGGAGCAGCGTCAGACCCTGACGTCCGAGCTGCGGACGGCCAGGGACCGTGCCGAGCGGGACCAGCTGACCGGGTTGCACAACCGCCACCATCTGGAGCGCTACCTGGGGAGTGGCAACGTCGCCCAGGTCGACCTGGTCGCCCTGCTGGTGGACGTCGACGACCTGAAGCCGGTCAACGACACCCTCGGACATGAGGCCGGCGACGCGCTGATCGTGGAGGTGGCCAGGGCGCTCACCGACGTGCTCGGCGACACGGCCGTCGTCGTGCGGTGGGGCGGCGACGAGTTCGTCGCCCTCCTGCCGGCCGCGGATGCCGGCGACGACATGGAGGAGATCGGCGTCCGCCTCTCCCGCACCCTCTCGCGGCGACAGATGCCCCCACCGTATGAGGACATCCCGCTGGGGGTGTCGGTGGGCGCAGCACGCATGCGGTCCAACGTGCTGCCGCTGGAGGACCTCGACCGCGCCATGTACGACATGAAGTGGCGGCGCAAGAACCTCGCGACCGTGGCCCCTGTGAAGTCCTCGTTCGCGTCCCTGCTGCCCAGCAGCGAGTAGGCCGGGCGCACCCGCTCAGGCCCGACCGGACCGGGCCGCCGTACCGGCGGCCAGCACCGCCGCGACGCCGCCCACCGCGCGTGTCAGGCGCACGACCCGGGCGACGTCGGTGGCCGCGGGCGGTGCACCCCGCCCCAGGCGTCCACGATCCTCGACACGGTCGCCGTAGTCCGTCGGCCCGCCGAGGGTGACCCCGAGCA
>JBFKGB010000146.1:0-8170 GCA_041633535.1 Euzebya sp.
AGGCGTAGCCGCGGATGTGCAGGCCGCGGATGGTGACGTCGGTGCTGTTCCAGCCGGCGAAGGCGAAGTCGCTGACCGACATCTCCAGCTGGCCGTACTGGCGGGGGACCGTCACGGTCGCGGTCGAGGCGTCGTAGTGCCAGGTGCCGTCCACGACCTCGGCGACCGTGTTGACGTGGCGCAGGCGGGTGCCGTCGGCGAACAGCTGCTCGGAGCGGAAGACCTCCTGCTCGTGGCCGCACTGGGCGATGCCACCCTCGTACCAGGGGGCGCAGCTGTCGGAGGTGCCGGTGGTGGCGTCGGAGTGCACACCCCGCAGCTTGTAGGGCCGGGTGGTCGTGGCGAAGCTGGTGGTGTCGAGCTCGCGGGTGCCGTCCAGGACCGCGCCCTCCTCGCCCAGGTAGGTGTCGCCGCTGCGGACGCCGATCTCGACGCCGCGGTGGACGCCGCTGGCGAAGACGAAGGTGGTGCCGGCGGGGTGGGCGTCGACGATCTGCTGGGCGTCGGCACCGACGGGGATGCGGACGGCGTCGGCGGGGATCCGGGGGGAGGAGGGGGCGGCGACCGGCACCGGGCCGACCGCGCCGTTGGCGGTGTCGGCGGTCGAGGGGCCGGAGGACCCGGGGCGGGAGAAGTGGGAGCCGCTCGCGGCCAGGGCCGGGGTGGCGCCGGCGAGGACGGCCATCACGGAGAGCAACAGTACGATCTGCTGAGCGAGGTTACGAGCGGTGATCTTCATGACCCAAGCAACGGCAGGGTGCTCGGATTCCTTGACCGCCAAAAACTACTTTCGGCGCAGCAGCATCACGCATCGTAGACGCCGGGGTGTGTGCCCAGCGATCGGGTCAGCCGGCGCCCATGCCGCTGACCTGCGGTTTCTCACTAAGCGTAGGCTATCACTACCTATAGTAACTAGTCAACATGGGTGAGGGGGACCATCTTGGTCGGCCCCGGACGTGACGACGCCCCCTGGTGGTGCACCAGGGGGCGTCGATCGGGCCGTTCAGGGCCGTGGGGAGCTAACCCCCTGTGATGAAGCGGTCGCCGGGGAAGTACGAGAGCCACTCGCCGGCGCCGATCAGCTGGGAGTCCCAGGCGTAGGGTCGGTCGGCGGACTGCACCACGCGGATCGTGTTGTTGTCGAACACGATGCCGGGGATCGGGCTGCTCTTGTCGGCCCGCAGGTCCTTCAGGCCGTAGGTCCCCTCGTTCCAGGTGGTGTCGATCGTGATGTCGTTGTCGTAGACGCGGACGTTGCCGACGCCGGGGGGCAGGTCGGTGTCGTACACCGTCAGCTCCTGCTTGCCGCCGCCGCGCATGACGTTGTCGTAGACGTCGACGTTGCGCGAGTTGACGACCTGCAGGCTGCCGTAGGACTCGACCGTGTCGCCGCTGGTGTGGTTGTCGATCAGGGTGTTGCCGTAGATCGTGGCGTCGTAGGAGATCTCGTAGAGGATCCCCGTCTGTCCGGACCGCTCGACCAGGTTGTCGTGGATGGTCGCGTTGCGGTTCAGGCCGTCCATCCACAGGCCCTTGGCGGCGTTGTCGTAGGCGTGGTTGTTGGCCATGACGGCGCCGATGCTGTGGGTGACCTTCACCCCACCGATCTCGAAGTTCTGCTGGAAGCCCAGCTCGCCGTTGTGGGCGATGGAGTTGTTGGTGATGGTCACCGGGGTGTCGAAGGCCGAGCCGCCGGCGCCGAGCTGACCGTTGTCGATCAGACGGCTGCCGGTGATCGTGGTGTTGCGGCCGATGCGGATGCCGTAGCCGTGCCCGTGGGAGACCTCGACGTCGCGGATCACCCAGTTGACGGTGTCCAGCGCGTTGATGACGCCCTGCTGTGCGGGCGAGCCGTAGCGCGTGATCACCATGTCGGCGATCGTCACGTCACGCGTCTCGAAGCCGCCGAAGGCCTGCCACGCGTCGCTCAGGCGGACCTCGGCGCTGGCCGGGTCGTCGAACATCCAGACCGCGCCCTCGCCGGCGTCGTAGAACCAGGTGCCCGGCCGGTTCACCTCGGGGATGGAGTTGACGTGACGCAGGCGGTCGCCGGCCAGGAACAGCTGCTCTGAGCGGTGGACCTCCTGCTCGTGGCCGCAGAGGGCGAACTGGGAGGGGTCCTCCAGCCAGGACCGGCAGCCGTAGGTGCCGCCCGTGGGCAGGGTCGAGGAGATCCCGGTCGCGACGTACCGGCCGTCGCGGGTCGTGAAGCTGCTGGCGGGCAGGACGCGTGAGCCGTCCAGGACCGTCCCGGTGAAGCCGACGTAGGTGTCGCCGGACCGTGCAGGGATCTGCGCCTCGTGGTGGGTCCCGGGCATGAACGCGAACGTGCTGCCCGGGGGGTTGGTCCCGAACAGGCCGCTGACCTGGGTGCCGGGTCCGACGATGACGGCGTCCTCCGGGACGCTGCTGGACAGGATGGCCTGCATCTGGCTGACCAGCTCGGTCCCGAAGGTGTCGGTGCCACCCAGCAGCCGGACCACGCCGATCCGCGTGCGGTTGCGGACCAGGAACGCGGCCACCGGCTGTGCGCCGAAGTTGGCGGCGTCGGCCAGCATCAGCACGCCGCCCAGCCGGGCGGCTGCAGGGCCGGCGACCAGGGGGTCGGCGTAGTTGCCGCCCGAGGTGATCCACAGCTCGCCGGTGCCCGCGCCGCGACGCAGCAGCTCCTCGGTGATCCGCAGGGAGGTCTCGTACCGGCTGGCGCCCGCCAGCCGCGTCACCGTCAGGCCCATGTCCCGCAGGTCCTGCTCGACGACGGGCTGGATGGCGGCCGAGCCGCCGACGATGGTGATGCTGCGCAGCCCCATGCCGGTGATGGCGTCGCGGGTCTCGACCGGCAGACGGTCAGGACCGCTCAGGAGGGTCGGCTGACCGGTGCGGTTCGCCAGCGCGGACACGGCCACGGCGTCGGCCCAGGCCCGGGTCGGCTCGGGGTGGCTGCCCAGGGCCAGGAAGGCGCCCGTGGCGCCGCTGCGGTCGGTCACCATGCGGCCGACGCGGCCCGCGGTGTCGAAGCGGTTGACACCCGACACCCGCGTCACGTCGGCCACACCTGCGGCGCGGACCTGGTCGGCCACGGCCTCTGACAGGGCGTTCTGCCCGCCCAGCAGGACGGCGCGCGTGGCGCCCAGGCGCCGGATCTCCTGTGCGGTCGCCTGCGGCAGCTCGCCGCGACGTGCGTACAGCACCGGCGCGTCCGTGACGCCGGACAGGGCGGCTGCGGACAGCGCGTCGGCGAAGTCCTCGACGCTGGCGATCAGCACCTGACCCGCACCGCTGCTGTAGGCGGTCTCGGAGGCGACGACGGCGTTGGCGACACGGTCGTTGCCGCCCAGGCTCTGCACCGGCGCGGCGGCCCATGCGGGGAGGGGTCCGACGGTCGCCTGCACCATCAGCGACGCGGCGAGCGCCAGCGTGAGCAGGAGTGCGGTCATGCGTGGTCGTGTCATGTGATGGGGTCCATGCAGCAGTTCGTCGAGTGGACAGCGCGATACGCTCGGCTGTCCGGCGGTGGCTCTACGTGCAGCCACCTGCGTCAACGCTCGATGGTAGGAGACGTGACGACCGAGTTCCTCGGACCGGGTGTGCCCTATCCGACAAGGACCCATGCATTGACTGCCCGGACGCTCGTGCTCGTCGCCGTGACGGTTGTACTGACAGTGATCGCAACCGCGCTTGTGCTACGCAGCGCGACCACGACGGTCGTGGAGCGTCGCGCCCCGGTGGTCATCGAGCGTCAGCCGCCCTCGATCCTGGAGGTGCCCGCCGAGCCGGTCGTGGTCAGCCCCACCGATGACCTGCGGGATCTGGTGGACACCTACCCGATCGGGACCCGCTTCGACCTGCTGCCGGGTCTGTACCGGCAGCAGTACATCATCCCCCGCCACGCCCAGGAGTTCATCGGGCGGGACGGCGTGGTGTTCACCGGGGCGGTCGACCTGGACCCCGAGCGCTTCGAGCGGACCCCCGAGGGCTGGTGGGCCATCGGGGACCAGACACAGGAGGGGCTGACCACCGGGCAGGTCGAGCCGGGCAACGAGGCGGACCGTCATCCCGAGGAGGTCTTCGTCGACGGCGACCACAGGCTCGACCACGTGGGGTCGCCGGACCTGCTGGGGCCCGGCGCCTGGCACTTCGACTACGCGGGTGACCGCATCGTGCTGTACGACGACCCGCGCTCGTTCGACAGCCTCGAGACCTCGGTGCACGAGTTCGCCTTCGGCGGCCTCGCGGTGCGGGACGTGGTCATCGCCAACATCACGGTCGAGAAGTACGCCTCGCCGCACTACTACGGGGCGCTGGGCGGGTCCGAGGACTCCTACCCGACCTACGGCTGGACCTACCGCGACGTCGTCGTGCGCCACAACCACGGCGCCGGCATCGCGGTCGGACCGGGGACCACCATCGAGCGCAGCAGGATCCACCACAACGGGCAGATCGGTCTGGTGGGGGAGGGGATCAGCCCGTTCGACGGGTACGCCGCGCCGGTGACGGTGACGGCGACCGAGATCGACCACAACCTGCAGCTGGGCTTCCGGTGGCAGCACGAGGGCGGCGGGACGAAGTTCAAGCGGATGGAGGCCGGGATGACCTTCACCGGGAACTGGGTCCACGACAACAACGGTCCGGGTGCCTGGTGGGACGTCTACAACCGCGATGTCGTCGTGCGCGACAACCTGGTGCAGGACAACGGGGCTGCCGGGATCTACTACGAGATCGGGTACGGCGACACCGTCATCGCCGACAACGTGGTCCACGGCAACGAGCGCGGCGGGGTCGAGGTGTCGACGTCCTTGGGGGTCCTGGTGACGGGCAACGTGCTGTGGGACAACGGGGACGGCCTGGTGGCCTTCCACGACAGCCAGCAGATCGGTGAGATCTTCCCCGACGGCCTGCGCGACGTGCGGTTCGTCGACAACGAGGTGTGGCTGGACGCCAACGGCTTCAACGGCGTCGAGGTCTACGGGGCGCCGCAGGAGATCCAGGAGCAGGTGACGTTCACCGGCAACGTCTACCACGAGGTCGGGCCCCCGCTGTACCTCTACGACGACGAGGAGGTCGACGCCGCCACGTGGCTGGCACGACACCCCGAGGACGTGCTGGGAGCGTCGGACACGCCGGTGCCCGACGCGCTGGCCGAGGACCTGCTGGCGGCCTTCAGGGCCGCGCAGTCGGCGGCCACCTGAGACGAGGGCGTCAGCGCAGCCGTTCGGGGAACAGCTCGCGCACCGCCAGGTCGATCCACTGGCGCCACACCGTGCCCGCCTCCAGACGTTCGACGGCGTACTCGCGTGCTGCCGCCCCCCACCGCATGAGCGTCTCGGGGCCCTGGTCCAGCGCCCAGCGCAGCATCTCCACCCCCTCCTCGGGGGAGTCGGCCAGCAGCAGCCCCGGACAGCCGGGGTACTGCTCGGCGTAGCCGGGGTGGTTGGTCGTCAGGTGCGGCACGCCTGCGGCCAGGGAGATGGCCAGCCGGTCCGAGGCGTAGCGCGGCTCGGTGTCGAAGTGGTCCCAGTTGACGCTGATCCACGCCGACCGGATCGTGGTCGTCTGCTCCATGAACGGGGTGCGTCCGCGGGCGCAGGTGATGCCGTCCCAGCCGCTGCCGTACAGGGCGAAGCGGTCGGGACCCAGCGCAGCACAGACCTGCTCGGCGAAGCGTCGCCGGTTACGGCCACCCGGCAGCATCACCCCCGGGATGCGGGTGCCGCCGAGGTTGCCGATCATCACCGCGTCCAGCGCACGCTCGGCGGTGGGCTCCCAGCCGGCGCCGAACCGCTCGGCGTCGTAGGGCTGCACGACGGCGGCGACCCGTGGTGCACCGGCGCGGCGCGCGACCGTTGCGAACCGTCCGGCACCGACCACCAGCGTCAGGTCGCTGGCGGCGAACAGCTGGCGCGTCGGGGCGGGCGGCCGCTTGAACAGCCGGCCGAAGGGGTCCCCCTCGTGGTACAGCAGCCGCGGCGCCGACGGCAGCGCCGACAACGCCGAGAGGGTCGAGGGTGCGACGGGCACCTCGCCGACGTGCTGCCACACGACCAGGTCGGGCTGGAAGGTCCGGGCGACCTCCAGCATCTCCTGCTGCCACACGTCACCGACGGCGTTGTACCGGGCCAGGTAGGAGTACGCGGTGTAGGCGGCCGCCTGTCCCTCCTGGGCCATCGAGGACATCGCACGCCGCGGTCCGACCTGCTCGTGCGTCGGACCCTCCTTCGCCTCGTTGGGCAGGTGGAGGATGCGCAGCTGCGCCCGGCGTAGCCTCTGGTCAAGGGTCATTGGCTGACGGAGGGTACTCCAGCCCGGCCTACAGTCCCCGTGGGCACCGTCCGATGTGCCTGAAGACCCCTCCCGCACGAGACCGAGCCCATCCATGTCCGACACCCCGCCTCCGCACACGCTCGTGGAGGACGTAGAGAAGAACCTGACCGGGCAGACGCTGTCCGGTCTGAAGTGGGTGTACCTGGGCACCGGGGCCGGGCTGGTGCTGCAGCTGTTCTACACCTCGATCATGAACCGGGTGCTCGACCCGGTGGAGTTCGGGCTGATCGCCAGCGCACAGGTGGTGCTGCGGTTCGGCAAGTACGCCTCGGAGCTGGGGCTCGGTCCCGCGCTGATCCAGCGGGAGCGGCTGACGGACGGCGAGGTCCGCGCGGCCGTCACGTCATCGGTGCTGCTGGGGGCCGGGCTCAGCGCCGGGATGTTCCTGCTCGCGCCGGCGCTGGAGGCGTTCTTCGAGAGCCCCGACGTCGTCCCGGTGTTCCGCGCCCTGTCGGTGACCCTGCTGCTGAACACCATGACGATCGTGCCGGTCAGCCTGCTCAGCCGTGAGCTGCGGTTCAAGGCCCTGGCGATGCTCGAGCTGGCGACCTTCGCCGTCGGCTACCTGGGGGTCGGGCTGGGCGTGGCGCTGGCCGGCGGCCGTGTCTGGAGCCTCGTCGCGGCCGCTGTGTCGCAGCTCGTGCTGCTGTTCATCGGCGCCTACGCGCTGACGCGGCACCCGCTGCGGCCGTCCTTCGCCTTCGGCCGGGTGAAGTCGCTGTACAGCTTCGGGGGCAAGGTCAGCGTCATCACGCTGATGGAGTACGCGGTGTCGGTGACCCCGTCGGCCGTCATCGGCCGGTACGGCGGCATCGCCCCGCTGGGGCAGTTCAACCGCGCGTCGCTGGTCGTGGACCTGCCCCTGATCAGCTTCAGCTCGGGCCTCTCGCGGGTGCTGTTCCCGGCCATCAGCCGCATCCAGGGCGACCGGCCCAAGGTGAAGGAGGCCTACCTGTCGGCGATGCGGACCAGCGGTGCGCTGATCGTCCCCATGGCGGCGGGTGCGGCCGTGGCCGCGCCGCAGCTGGTGGAGGCCCTGCTGGGACCCCAGTGGGACGTCGCGGCCTCGCTGGTGCCCGCGCTGGCGGCCTCGGCCAGCTTCGCCTTCCTGGCCCACTACGGCGGCATCGTCTGCGAGGCCCTGGACGTGCTGAACGCCAAGGTCGTGCTGAACGCCGTGCTGCTGGCCGGCATCGTCGGCGGGCTCCTGGCCGTCCCCGACGGCAACCTGATCGGCTACGCGCTGACGATGGCCGCGGTCCAGGCCGTCGGGGCGGCCGTCTACGCGGTCCTGATGGGGCGGCTGCTGGGCATCACCGCGCGACAGCAGCTGGCCATCTACGTGCCTGCGTTCATAGCCGGCGCGGTCGTCGCGGGGGCCATCTGGCTGGTCACGACGGGGCTCACGCTGCTGGGGGCACCCCTGATCGTCGTCGTGGTGGCACAGATCCTCACGGGCGCCATCACCCTGCTGCCGCTCGGCTGGTACGGTCCGCTGCGGCCGGTCCGGTTGGACGTGCTGCTGCGTCTGCGCAACGCCGGCCTGGACCCCTCCTCATCCGCAGTCATGCGCCGCACCTTCCGTCTGCTGAGCGTCGGCGGGGGCGCGTGAGCCCACACGAGCCCATGGACCCCTCGATGACCGGACGCGACCCGCTGGACGACGTGACCCTGTTCGTCAACAGCGTCGACTCCTACAGCGACTGCTGGGACCCGTTCTTCCACCTGCTCGCCACCTACTGGCCCGACTGCCCCCAGCCGGTGCTGCTGAACTCCGGCCGGCTGCCCTACAGCCATGACGCTGTCGACGTGCACGCCGTGCGGGGGTCGCTGGACGTCCGCGACGGCG
>JBFKGB010000147.1:0-8169 GCA_041633535.1 Euzebya sp.
CAGGCCGGCCTCGACGAGGACGACGAGAACGCCGATCCCTGGCGGGCAGCCATCGCCTCGTTCGTCATGTTCAGCTTCGGCGCGTTCGTGCCCCTCCTGCCGTTCCTGGTGGCCGACGGCGCCCCCGCCGTCGTCAGCGCGTTCGTCGCGACCGGGGCCCTGCTGTACGCCGTGGGCGCTGCGCTCAGCCTGCTGACGATGCGGTCGGCCGTGCGCACCGGGCTGCGGCAGCTGTCGCTGGGCTGGGGTGCGGCGGCCCTGACCTACGTGGTCGGCGCGCTGGTGGGCAGCGGCACGCCTGTGTGACGCCGGGCGCGGCGGCCACGCTGTGCATGGCGCAGGCTGTCGGTGGTCAGCACCGCGAGCGCCAGCCACACGATGGCGAACCCGGCCAGCCGGGATGCGGACATCGTCTCGCCCAGGAACACCACGCCGGCGATCAGCTGCAGGACGGGGGCCAGGTACTGCAGCAGCCCGACGGTCGACAGCGGCACCCGGCGGGCGGCTGCGGCGAAGGACAGCAGCGGGACGACGGTGGCGATGCCGACGGACGCCAGCAGCAGCGGGTGCCACGGGGCGTCGGTGGTGAACGTGGACTGCCCCGTGACGCCCAGCCAGACCAGCCCGACGACGGCCAGCGGGGCCAGGGCCATCGTCTCGATGGTCAGACCTGCCACGGCCCCGACCTTCAGCCCGACCCGGTTCTTGGCCAGGCCGTAGGCGCCGAAGGAGAACGCCAGCACCAGCGCGATCCAGGGCGGACGACCGTAGTCGACCGCCAGCACGACGACGGCGAGGGCGCCGATGCCCACCGCCGCCCACTGCAGCGGGCGCAGCCGTTCACGCAGCACCACGACGCCCAGCAGGACGGTCACCAGCGGGTTGATGAAGTACCCCAGGGAGGTCTCGACGACCTGCCCGGAGTTGACGCCGTACACGTAGGTGCCCCAGTTCAGCGCCAGCACCAGGGCGGCGGCTGCGGGGACGACGATCCGCCGGGGCTCACGCAGCACCGTCGTGAGGGCGCTCCAGCCGCGCGTCACGGTCAGCACGACGGCGCAGACCAGCAGCGACCAGACGACCCGGTGCATGACGATCTCGACGGCGCCCGCGGTCTGCAGCAGCCGGAAGTACAGCGGGAAGGCGCCCCAGATGACGTAGGCGGCGATCCCGTAGGCGACGCCGCGTCGCGACTCGGTGGTGTCGGGAGGCATCGGCACACTGTACGGATGCGGCCGCCGGTCGCCGCTCACACGTCGGGCGCCTGCCGCCGCCCGCGTGTGGCCGCCGTCACCCCACGCTGACGCGGCGCTTCTTCTCCATCTGCTCGGGCGTGGGGACGCGGACGTTGCGGGCCAGCCCCAGCTGCTCCAGCGTGCGGATCACCCGCCAGGAGAGGTCGACCTGACCGCGCAGCAGGCCGTGGCGGGCCGAGGTCGGGAACGCGTGGTGGTTGTTGTGCCAGGACTCGCCGAACGACACGACCGACAGGGGCCAGTTGTTGACGCTCTCGTCACGGGACTCGAAGGGCTGCTCGCCGAAGAAGTGGCAGATCGAGTTGATCGACCACGTGATGTGGTGCAGCACGAAGATCCGCACGAGGCTGCCCCACAGGAAGGCGCTGAGCGCTCCGGTCAGGCTCATGGTCACCAAGCCGCCGATGATCGCCGGCGCGACGATCGAGCCGATGATGATCCAGGGCGCGGCCCTCTCGACCTTCACCAGGGCGGGGTCCTTCAGCAGGTCCGGCGCCCAGTGCCGTGGCTCGACCCCGTCGGGCACGAAGAACCAGCCCATGTGGGCGTGGTACAGGCCACGCAGGGTCCCCTTGATGCCGCTCTCCTCGACCAGGTGGGGCGAGTGCGGGTCGCCGTAGGTGTCGGCGTAGGCGTGGTGCCGACGGTGCGTGGCGACCCAGTGGATCACCGAGCCCTCCACGGCCATGGTGCCCGCGACGGCCCAGAAGACGCGCAGCGGTGTCGAGACCTCGAAGCTGCGGTGGGTGAACAGCCGGTGGAAGCCGACGGTGATGCCCAGGCCCGACACGATCCAGAACCCGAGGAACAGCCCGAAGTCCAGGGGCGTGATGCCGCGGCCCCACAGGCTGACGATCGCGACGACGACACCGGCCAGCGGCAGCCCGGTCAGCAGCAGGGCCATGCGCTTCTGCAGGCGCAGCTCCGCGGCGGTCACCGGCCGCGTGCCCTTCACGTCGGGGACGCCCTCGCGCTCCAGGGCGGCCTGCATGATCGCCTCGGCCTCGTTGGCGCCCTCAGCGCCCCCCGCGTCGCGTGACGTGCGCCCACCCCTGCGGCGTGCGGTGGTCTGGTCGGTGTCGGGTGTGGTGGACACGAGGTTCCTCTGGACGTCCGGGGGCTGGATCACCCCGTAACCGTAACCCCATGCCGTCCGGATGGCGGTCGCCGCCCGCCGTCGACCTCTGCAACACCCGTGCCGATGATGGCGACGGGCCGCCGACGGCTAGGTTGTGGGGCCACCACCATGCCGATCGTCGCCCACTCAAGCCTCCCCACATTCGACGCCCTGCTGTCCGCCGGCGAGCAGGTGCTGTCCACCGCGGAGGCGCTCAGCCAGGACATCCGCGAGCTCCACATCGGGCTGCTCAACATGATGCCGGATGCCGCGCTGCGCGTGACCGAGCAGCAGTTCATCCGCCTGATCGGTGGTGCGAACCAGATCGTGCAGGTCTACGTGCACGTCTTCACCGTGCCGGGGCTGCAGCGCAGCGCGGCGACCCAGGCCTACATCGACGCCCACTACACCCCGTTCGAGGAGCTGCGGGCGAAGGGGCTCGACGCCCTCGTCGTCAGCGGCGCCAACGTCAGCAACCCACAGCTGCAGGACGAGGCGTTCTGGGAGCCGCTGGCCGAGGTGATGGAGTGGGCTGGCGCCAACGTGACGTCCACGCTGTGCTCGTGCCTGTCCAGCCACGCGATCCTGCAGCACCACCACGGCATCCACCGGCGGCCTCTGCAGACCAAGAAGTGGGGCGTGTTCGGCCACCGCAACACGATGCCGGACCATCCCCTCCTGCGTGGCATCAACAGCCGGTACGACGTGCCGCACTCCCGCTGGAACGCCATCAGCCCCGCGCAGCTGCGCGATGCCGGCCTGCTGGTGCTCGCCGAGACCGACGACGGCGACTTCCACATGGGCACAAGCCCCGACGGGTTCCGCACGATCTTCCTGCAGGGGCACCCGGAGTACGACACGGTCAGCCTGCTGAAGGAGTACAAGCGCGAGCTCGACCGCCATCTGGCCGGCGAGATCCCCGCGCCGCCGCTGCCGACGGGCTACATGGGTCCCGCGGCTGCGCGGATCGCCGCCGCCTACGTCGAGGAGGCCCTCAGCCGTGGGCCGGACAGCACGACCTTCCCCGAGCCCGACCTGCTGCCCCTGCTGGACAACACCTGGACGGACACGGCCAAGGCCGTGTTCAACAACTGGCTGGGGCTGGTCTACCGGCTGACCGGGTTCGAGCGGGGCGTGACCTTCATGGACGGCGTCGACCCGGCGGACCCGCTGGGTCTGCAGCGCTGACGCACCGCGGGTCCTACGCTGGCGCGCTGCATGCCTGCCGACCCCGACCCGTGGACCGCCGCCCTCGAGGCGGAGCTGGGCCATGCCCTGCCCGCCTCCACACCGGCGGAGGAGCCGGGGGCTGCGCAGTCGGCGAAGCCGGGGGCTGCGGAGCCGGACGCGCCCACGAGCAAGCCCAGGCGGCGCAAGCCCCGAGCTGACAGGCCCCGGACCGACAAGCCCCGGTCCGACAAGGCCCGAGCTGACAAGCCCCGGACCGGCAAGCCCCGGTCCAACAGGTCCCGGTCCGCGGCGTCGGCCGAGGAGCGCCGTGCGCGCCGTGCTGCGCTGGTCCCCGCCACAATCGTGCTGCCGCCGGAGCTGCCCATCACCGACCGGGCCGAGGAGCTGGTCACCGCCATCCGGGACCACCAGGTCGTGGTCGTCGCCGGCGAGACGGGGTCCGGGAAGTCCACGCAGCTGCCGAAGCTGTGCCTGATGGCCGGCCGCGGCGTCGACGGGATGATCGGGCACACCCAGCCGCGTCGGATCGCCGCCCGGGCCGTGGCCGAGCGGGTGGCCGAGGAGCTGTCGACCACCATCGGCGACCTCGTCGGCTACCAGGTCCGCTTCAGCGACACCTCCAGCGCCGACACCCTCGTCAAGGTGATGACCGACGGGATCCTGCTGAACGAGCTGCAGCGGGACCGCCGGCTGTCCGCCTACGACACGATCATCATCGACGAGGCCCACGAGCGGGGCCTCAACATCGACTTCATCCTGGGCTACCTCGCCCAGCTCCTCCCCCGCAGGCCCGAGCTGAAGGTCATCGTGACCTCGGCCACGATCGACACCGAGCGGTTCGCCGAGCACTTCGCCGGCGCGGACGGCACGCCGGCACCGGTGTTCGAGGTCTCGGGCCGCACCTACCCGGTCGAGGTCCGCTACCGGCCGCTGGAGGAGTCCGACGAGCAGGGCAACACCCACGAGCGCGAGACGACCGACGCCATCGTCGACGCCGTCACCGAGCTGACCGCCGAGGGCCCCGGGGACATCCTGGTCTTCGCCAGCGGCGAGCGCGACATCCGCGACGCCGCCGACGCCCTGCGCAAGGCGAAGCTGAAGGGCACCGAGGTCCTGCCGCTGTTCGCGCGACTGTCCGCTGCCGAGCAGCACAAGGTCTTCGAGCCGCACCGCGGACGTCGGGTCGTCATCGCGACCAACATCGCCGAGACGTCGCTGACCGTCCCCGGCATCCGCTACGTCGTGGACCCGGGCACCGCCCGGATCTCGCGGTACGGCCGCCGCACCAAGGTCCAGCGCCTGCCGATCGAGAAGATCTCCAAGGCCTCGGCGGACCAGCGGTCCGGCCGCTGTGGCCGGCTGGGCCCGGGCATCGCGATCCGGCTGTTCGACGAGGAGGACTACGACTCGCGGCCGGACTTCACCGAGCCCGAGATCATGCGGACCAGCCTGGCGTCGGTCATCCTGCAGATGACGGCGCTGGGGCTCGGCGACATCGCCGCCTTCCCCTTCGTCGACCGACCCGACGAGCGTGCCGTCGCCGACGGCATCGCCCTGCTGGAGGAGCTGGGCGCGATCCTGCCCGACCCCGCCGCACCGGGCGGGCGGGCCCTCACCGACATCGGCCGCAAGCTCGCCCGGATCCCCCTGGACCCCAGGCTGGCACGCATGGTGCTGGCCGCACAGGAGGAGGGGGTCCTGGCCGAGGTCGCCATCATCGCCGCGGCGCTGTCGATCCAGGACGTCCGTGAACGGCCACGGGACAAGCCCCACACCGCCGAGCAGTACCACGCCAGGTTCACCCATCCGGGCTCGGACTTCCTGTCGCTGCTGAACCTGTGGGCCTACCTGGGCACAACCCGGCGCGAGCTGTCCAGCAACCAGTTCCGCCGTCGGATGCGCGAGGAGTTCCTGCACTACCTGCGGTTCCGCGAGTGGCAGGACGTCTACAGCCAGATCCGGCGGGTCGTGAAGGACCTGGGCCTGACGGTCCCCTCCCCCAGGGATCCGGAGGACGTCGACCCCGACGCCGTGCACCGGGCCATGCTGACGGGTCTGCTGTCCAACATCGGCATGCGCGACGGCGACAGCCGGGAGTACCTGGGGACACGCAGCACGCGGTTCGTCATCGGCCGACAGTCGGCGCTGTCCGACAGCCCTCCGGCCTGGGTCGTGGCGTCGGAGCTGGTCGAGACGGCACGGCTGTTCGCCGGCTTCGCCGCCGGCATCAGGCCGCAGTGGATCGAGCCGCTCGTCGGCGACATGGCCAAGCGCACCCATGGCGAGCCGGTCTGGAACCGACGACGTGGCGCGGCGACCGTGGTGGAACGGGTCACGTTCCACGGTCTGCCGATCGTGGCCGGCAGGACCATCAACCTGTCGCGGGTGGACCCGGCTGCCGCCCGCCGCATGTTCATCGAGCACGCCCTCGTCCTCGGTGACAGCGACACCGAGCACCGCTTCCAGCGTGACAACGCCGAGCGGGTCGAGGACGTCCGACGGCTGGAGGACCGGCTGCGCCGGCGCACCCACGTCGACCCCGCTGACGTGCTGACTGACTTCTACGACCGCCACGTGCCCGACGACGTCACCTCGACCCGCCACTTCGCGTCCTGGTGGCGGACGGCGTCGAAGGACCGACCGCACCTGCTGGACGTCCCCATGGAGCTGCTGCTCGAGGACGACGTGGTCGACGCGGCCTCGGACTTCCCCGAGACGTGGACCTCGGGTGGGGTCGAGCTGCCCCTGACCTACACCTTCGACCCCTCGCGCCCCGAGACCGACGGCGTGACGGTGGACGTCCCGGTCGAGCGGCTGCCGACGATGGAGGCGGGGGCCTTCGACTGGCTGGTGCCGGGGCTGCGCCACGAGCTGGTGGTCGCCCTGATCCGTGCCCTCCCCAAGCCGCTGCGTCGTGGGCTCGTCCCGGCGCCCGAGACCGCCACGGCCGTGCTGCAGCGCATCTCGCCCGAGGACGGGCCGCTGCTGCCCGTGCTGGCCCGCGAGCTGACCCGCGTCGGCGGGACCCCCGTGACCCTTGACGCCTGGCGCGGGGCGCGGATCCCTGACCACCTGCGCATCCGGTACCGGATCACCGAGGACAACCGTGTGCTGGCGAGCGGTGGTGACCTGTCGGCGCTGAAGCGCGGCGTCGCCGACCACGTCCGGCGGGCCGTGGCCGAGGTCGCGGCCACCCCGACCCACAGCGGCCTGACGACGTGGAGCATCGGTGACCTGCCGCGTTCGGTGTCCTCGACCCGCAACGGCTTCACCGTGACCAGCTACCCGGCGCTGGTCGACGAGGGCACCACGGTGGGTGTGAAGGCCTTCCCGACGGCCGTCGAGCAGCGTCAGGCGATGTGGCGGGGGACGCGGCGGCTGCTGCGGCTGGCGCTGCCCAACCCGGTCAAGACGGTCAACGACGCGCTGGACCGCTCCGCGAAGCTCGCGCTGACCCGCTCTCCGCACCCCGACGTGGCGGCCGTCATCGAGGACTGCCTTGCCTGCGTCATCGACGCGGTCGTCGAGGACCACGGCGGCCCGGCCTGGACCGCGAAGGACTTCGAGGTGCTGCGCGGCGAGGTGCGGTCACGCTCGTCCCGCCTGGTGGTGCTGACCGCGCGGGCGGTCGCCGAGATCGTGACGCAGGCGGACGCGGTGAAGGACCGGATGCGGCAGCCCGCACCCTCGACGCTGGACGCCGGCCGGCGCGACGTCGCCCGGCAGCTGGGACGGCTGATCTACCCGGGCTTCGTCGCAGCTGCCGGCGGCGCCCACCTGGGTCATCTGCCCCGCTACCTGCGCGGGATGCAGGTGCGGCTGGACGCCATGGGCCGCCATCCCGACCGGGATGCCGAGCAGATGGCGCGCGTGGCGGACCTGGAGGAGGAGATGCGGCTGCTGCTGGACCTGCGGCCCCAGCACCGCTCCGCGCTGCGCGAGCTGCGCTGGCAGCTGGAGGAGCTGCGGGTCAGCATGTTCGCCCAGCAGCTCGGCACCGCGGGCAAGGTCAGCGAGACCCGCATCCGCGCCGAGCTGGCGAGGATCCGCGCGACCGCCTGACCGGTCCGCCGCCCGGGCCCTGGGCCGCGGCCACGTATCCTGCCCGGATGGAGTTCGTCAGCGATCCGGAGGTCCTGGCCGCCGTCTACGACACAGCGGCCGCGGCTCACGGGCGGGGGCCACGCCATGCCCTCGACCCCGAGGACATGGCCCTGCTGCGTGCCGCCACGCTGCTGGTGGTGTCGACCGTCGCGGCTGACGGCCTCAGCGTCTCACCCCGGGGCGGCCGAGCCGGCGAGATCGCCCTGGTCCGCGACGCCCGGACCGTCTGGCTGGCCGACGAGGCCGTCGGACGCGTGCACGAGACGGTGACCAACCTGCTGGCCGACCCCCGCATCGGTCTGGTCGCCATGGCCCCGGGACGTCACGACACGCTGCGGGTCCGCGGCACCGCGAGGGTGACCGTGGACCCCGCCACCATCGACGCCTTCGGTGACCTGAACCCCCGCAGCGTCATCGTCGTCGACGTCAGCGACGTCCGCCGCGCCGGCCGCGGCCCGCTGCAGCGCGCGGGCCTGTGGGACGACGACCGGCCGCCACCGC
>JBFKGB010000148.1:0-8157 GCA_041633535.1 Euzebya sp.
ATGCGCTCGCGCGGGAGCAGGCGGCCGCGGGCGCGGTGCCGGTCCACGTACGTCTCGCCGCCGCCCCCGTTGGCCTCGGCGCGGAGGGCGTCCAGCTCGGCCAGGAGGGCGGTCATGCCCTCGTGGTTGGTCCGGTAGGCCTCGCTGGCAGGGTCGACACGGGTGGGCAGCACGTCCATAGGTCGCGCAGGTTAACGCATCATGCTTCACTTATGAACCCATGGAACTGACGGATCTCTCACCCAAGGCCCGGGCGACCCGCGAGCGGCTGCTGGACGCCGCCGAGCGGTGCCTCAGCAGCGGCCGCGAGCTGACCTCCGGCGCCGTCGCCCAGGAGGCAGGCGTGTCCACCGGCACCTTCTACCGCTACTTCGACGACCGGGACGACCTGCTGTCGGCGGCGTTCGGCCGCCAGCTGGACCGCATGATCGACACCGTCGAGCGGGCGCTGGACCCGGCCAAGGTCCTGGACGAGGGGCTGCAGGCGGTCATCGACGGGGTGGTGGCGGACCTGGCAGCCGGGTACGCGGGCTCCGCGCCGGTCATCGCCGCGGCGCTGGTGCGGATCCGCGCCGTGCCTGCCGTCGGTGCGATCTACCGCTCCCGACACCGGCGCGCCGTCGGGGTGTTCGCCACGTTCCTGGAGCGGGTCCGGCGGGCCGGGCTCGCCCGGGTGGAGGACGTCGAGGGGACCGCCGTGGCCGCCGTGGTGCTGGTGCAGGGGTTGAACCACCCCGCCCTGCGTGACGAGCCGGACCCGGCGGTGCTGGCCGCGATCGCCCGGGCCCTCCGCGGGCTGCTGGACGTCGCGGCGCCGACGGTCGCGGGGGCCCGGAGCGCCGACGGTCGCCTCGGCTGAGTGCGCATGCTGGACTAGTCACGCAACGTGATCTATCCTGTGCGCGATGTCACACCCCTCACCCGCCATGTCAGTGGCCCGCAGGTTCCTCCAGGTCCGCAGGCGCGAGCCGCTGCAGGACCGCGAGATCACCGCGCTGCTGCACCCCGAGGTGCGCTACGTCGAGGTCGTCGACGGGCAGCAGTGGACGCTGACCGGTGCCGACACCGTGGTGGGCCTGCTGCGGCGGTTCTGGTCCGGCATGGCCATGGACGCCCGCATGAGCGTGATCAGGCAGTGGGCCGTCGACGAGCAGACGGTGATGGGGCACTGGCGTCGCGAGGGCGGCAGCGGGATCGTCAACGGCCGCGACACCTACACGGTCGTGGACGGCGTCATCACCGAGATCCTGGTGGAGGAGTTCCCGGCGGTGACGATGCCCGACCCGCGCGTCGTGACCCCTCTGGCCAGGGTCTGACGGCGTAGACCGGGGCCCCTTCGGGGTACCACTCCTGCATGCGGACCTTCGCGCAACGGATCACCAGCAACGACCGGATCAGGATCGAGCGGGACCCCCTGCACGCCATCCTGGTCGATCCCGACATGCTCGCCCAGCTGACCCCGCTGGTGCAGTCCATCGAGGTGCGTGGCGACCGCTGGGAGTGGCAGCTGATCGGGATCAACGCGCTGGGGATCAAGGCGGCCCCCCGGTTCACCACGGTGATGGACATCGCCGAGACGCGGATCGCCTTCGAGCCGGCCGATGACACCGACGAGCTGGCCGCCGCCACGGGCGCGATCACCGTCGAGCCCGACGGCGACGCCCACACCGTCGTGGCCATCGACCTCACCGCCACCGTCGAGCTGCCGCTGCCCCGGCTCGCGACCCGGGCCGTGCAGTCGGTGATGTTCTCGACGATGAAGGCCGGCGGGGCACGGTTCGCCGAGAACCTGCTGCGTCACCTGGGCGACCCGCCCCACCGCGGCCTGGACGTCCGGGCCCCCGGGCTGGCTGTCGACCGCTGACCGCACGGGTCACTCCAGACGGCGGAACCGCGCGACGCTCAGCGGCACGAAGATGCCGATGATGGCGACCGACCACAGCAGCGTGTGGATGGTGGGGGTCAGGACCGGACCGCTGACCGCCAGGCCCCGTGCGGCGTCGGCCGCGGCCGTGACCGGTGAGTTGCGGGCGATGAAGGCCAGCCACTCCACCGAGTAGGTCTCGGTGGGCACGAAGACGCTGGAGATGAAGCTCAGGGGGAACGCCGCGACGAAGGCGGCGGACTGCGCTGACTCCGCCCCCGGCACCATCATCGCGACGTAGACGAAGATCCAGGACAGCGCGTACCCGAGCAGGCCGACGACGAGGACCGCCCCGACCGCGCCGGGCAGGCTGGTGAAGCGGAAGCCCACGGCCATGCCGAACACGGCCATCAGCAGGATCACGGCGGTGCTGCGCACCAGGTCGGCGATGGTCCGGCCGACCAGCACGCCCGAGCGCGACATGGGCAGGGACCGGAAGCGGTCGATCACCCCCTTCTCGAGGTCGTCGGCCAGACCCACGGCGGTCTGGGTCATCCGGAACACGGTGGACTGCACGAAGATGCCGGGCAGCACGAAGCTGAGGTAGGTCGGGAACCCGTCGGGCAGGGACCCGCGGACCGCACCGTCGAAGACGTAGCCGAACAGCAGCACGAACATGACCGGCTGGATGGTGGAGAACACCAGCAGCCGTGGCAGCCGGGTGAAGTGCTTGAGGTTGCGCTTGCCGATCGTCCAGCCGTCGGCCAGGGCCGCGGGCAGCCCGGACCGGTGGTGCTGCTCCAGCGCAGGGGTGGTCACGGTGTCGGTGCTCATCGGGTCCCCTCCACCGCTGCGGACGACACGTCGGTCAGCTTCAGGAACACCTCGTCCAGCGACGCGCGGCGCAGCCCCATGTCGTTGACGCCGATGTCGGCGTCCTGCAGCGCGCCGGCGACACGCTGGATGGTCTGCAGGCCCCCGGCGGCGTCGGTCGGGACCTCCAGGTCGGCGTTGGGGGCCACGACCTCGCGGGCGGCCAGGCCCGCACCGGTCAGCGCTGCACACGCCTCGTGGATGCGGGACGGGTCGTTCAGCAGGATCTCCACGGTGATGCCACCGGCGTTGGCCTTCAGCTCGTCGCCCGTGCCGTCGGCGATGATCCGGCCCTTGTCGATCACCACGATGCGGTCGGCCAGCTGGTCGGCCTCCTCCAGGTACTGCGTCGTCAGCAGCAGGGTGGTGCCCTCGCTGACCAGCTGCCGTATCACGTCCCACATCTGGTTGCGGGTGCGGGGGTCCAGACCCGTGGTGGGCTCGTCGAGGAACAGCAGACGTGGCGGCACGATCACGCTGGAGGCCAGGTCCAGACGGCGGCGCATGCCACCCGAGTAGGTCGAGGCCTTCCGGTCGGCAGCGTCGCCCAGGTCGAACCGTTCCAGCAGCTCCTCGGCACGGGCACGCGCCGACCGCGACGTCAGCTGCAGCAGCTCGGCGAACATCAGCAGGTTCTCACGGCCGGTGAGCAGGCCGTCGACGGCGGCGTACTGCCCGGTGAGGGAGATCTGACGGCGCACGGCGTGCGGGTCGGCCACCACGTCGGTGCCGAAGATCCGCGCGGACCCGGTCGTGGGGCGCAGCAGCGTGGCCAGGACCCTGACCAGCGTGGTCTTGCCGGCGCCGTTGGGGCCGAGCAGCCCGACGACCCCGCCGGGTCGCACGGCCAGGTCGACGTCGTCCAGGGCCAGGGTCGTGCCGAAGGCCTTGCTGACGCCCTCGACCTCGATGGCGGGATGGTCGTGCATCAACCGACCGTACCCAGTCCGTCCCGGGCGCCACCGGACCCGGGCACCCCAGCGGTCAGGTGCCGGGGACGAACTCGGGGAGATCGATGTCGTCGGCGGGGACGAACCCCAGCACCCGTCCGTAGAAGGCCAACCGTGCCTCCAGGGCCCGGGCGATGTTGGGCGCCTTGCGGAAGCCGTGCTGCTCACCCTCGAACAGCAGGTAGGCGTGGGCGATGCCCTTGTCACGCAGCGCGGCGACGATGACCTCCGCCTGCGCCGGTGGGACCACGGCGTCCTCGTCGCCCTGCAGCACGATCATGGGTGTGCGCAGCGACTCGATGTGTGAGATGGGGGAGCGGTCCAGGTAGGTCTGGGCGTCCTCGGGCCAGCGACCGATCAGCCCGTCCAGGTAGCGGGACTCGAACTTGTGGGTGTCCGTGGCCAGGGCACGCAGGTCCGACACGCCGTAGCTGGATCCGCCGGCCGCGAAGGCGTCCGTGGTGCACAGCGCCAGCAGGGTCGTGTAGCCGCCCGCGCTGCCTCCCTCGATGACCACACGGTCGATGTCGGCGTGGCCCTCCGCGGCCAGGTGGCGGGCCGCCGCGATGCAGTCGGTGACGTCGTGTCGGCCCCACTGCCCCTGCAGCGCCTCGCGGTAGGCGCGGCCGTACCCGGTCGAGCCGCGGTAGTCCACGTCCACGACGGCGAACCCGCGGGACGCCCAGTACTGCGCCGTCGCGTTCAGCGTCCGGCGGGCAGCGGACGTCGGGCCGCCGTGGGTCAGGACGACCAGGGGTGGGGCGTCGTCCGGGGGCCCCACGTGCGTGGCGGAGGTCGGCGGGTAGTGCAGTCCGTGCGCCGTGGCCCCGTCCCCCGTCGGGAACGTGATGGGCCGCGGCATGGCGCCGACGGCGGCGGCCGGGTCATCCACGGGCGTGCTGAGCAGCTGCACGCCACCGGTCGGGGAGATCGTGACGACACCCGTGGGGGTGGCGGGCCCGCCGGCGATCGCGACCAGGGCGGAGGGGGTCGCGGCCAGGCTGGCGAACGAGGACAGGCCCGGGGTCCTCACGGGTGCCGCGGCGCCCTCCTGCAGGCGTCGGACCGCTCCGCCGGCGACCACGTGGACCGTCCCGTCCAGGACGGCCAGCCCGCTGGTCCCGTGGACCCAGCGGGGGAACCCGGCCTCCATCTCCTCGGTGTGGAGGGGAGCGGGGCTGCGTCCGTCCCAGCGGTGGACGTTCCACCAGCCCGACGGGTCGACCGACAGCAGCAGGTCGTCACCGTCCCACATGACGTCGCAGACGGCGGTGACCCCGCCGTCCGTCCGGCCGCCAGCCACCCGGACCGGGTCGGTCAGCCCCGTCGGCACACCGTCGTCGTCGGTCCGCAGGTCGGCCACCCACAGGGCCGCGGAGTCCCAGGGCATGTCGGGGTGGTCCCACTGCAGCCACGCCAGGCGGTCGGCGTCGGGCGAGGGCCACGGTCCGGCCACGAAGTCGGGTCCGGTCACCAGCACCCGCGTGGTCCCGTCGCGCAGCGACACCGCGACGACCTCGTTCACGGCCTCCTCGTCGCCGTTGCTGTTGGGGTTGGGCCGTGGGCGGTCGGGGCCGTGGGTCTCGCGGACCGCCACGAACGCGGCGGCGCCGGGCAGGACCTGCATGCCGGCCCAGCGGATCCCCGCAGGGGTCGTGGGCGCAGGGGTCACGGGCGTCGCGACGCCGTCGGTGATCCGGTGGACCCGCTGGTCCTCCCACGAGCAGGCCAGGACCACGCCGTGGCCGACCCCGAGGGCGCCACCGCCGTACTCGTGGACCCTGGTGCGGGCGTTGAAGCCCTCGGGTGAGACCTCCCGCGGTCCGGCGTCGGTGTGCTGGACCACGCTGGACCGTCCACCCCGCGCCGGATCCCCCTGCAGCCACCAGACGGCGTCACCGTCGACCACCAGGTCGGCGTAGCTGGCCGACGCGGTCGCCAGGTCGGCCGCGGACAGCGGTGACGGCCAGGTGCCGTACGGGGCGACGTGCGGGTCCAGGGTCTTGGGCTGCTGAGCGTCGGGGGTGTCCGGGGCCGTCATGGCCGGGAGCGTAGTGCCACGGCGTGGTCCGTGCCCGGGCGGTCGCAGCGGGCCCTCGTGGCGTGCCGTCACTCGTCGGCGGCGCCCGTCATGATCGCGACGGCATCGGACATCGTGTGGGTCTGGGGCGTGACCACCGCGATGCGGCGTCCGAGCCGCTGGATGTGGATCCGATCTGCCACGGCGAACACGTCCGGCATGTTGTGGCTGATCAGGATGACCGGCAGACCCTGGTCACGCAGCTGCTCGATCAGCGCGAGGACCTGACGGCTCTCGCGGACGCCGAGTGCGGCGGTCGGCTCGTCCAGGATGACGACCTTGCTGCCGAACGCGGCTGCCCGGGCGACGGCGACGGCCTGCCGCTGCCCACCGGACAGCGTCTCGACGGCCTGGGTGATGTCCTGCAGCGTCCCGATGCCCAGGTCGTCGAGAGCCTGCCGTGCCCGCTCGCGCATCCGCGACCGGTCCATGACGCGGAAGACCGAGCCGAGGACCCCGGGCTTGCGCCACTCGCGGCCGAGGAAGAGGTTCGCAGCGATGTCCAGCGCCGGCGCGACGGCCAGGCTCTGGTGGACGGTCTCGATGCCCACCTGCTGGGCATCGGTCGGGCTGCGGAACCGCTGCACGTCCCCGTCCAGCCTGATCGTGCCCTCGTCAGGCACCATCGCGCCGCCGATGCACTTGATCAGCGAGGACTTGCCCGCGCCGTTGTCCCCGATCACGGCCAACACCTCACCCGGGTACAGGTCCAGGTCGGCCCCCGCAAGGGCGGTGACGCGACCGAAGCGCTTGATGAGGCCCTCTGCCTGCAGGACCGGCTTGGTGTCGGTTGCCTCGACCGTGCTCATGCCCCCACCTTCCTGATCCACTGGTCCAGGCCGACGGCGACCAGGATGAGGGCGCCGATGGCCATGTTCACGTAGAAGACGTCCACGCCGGCGAGGCTCAGGCCGACCCTGAAGACGGTGACGATCAGCGCGCCGATCAGCGTGCCGAGGATCCGGCCGCGACCGCCGAACAGGCTGGTCCCGCCGATGACGACAGCCGTGATGGAGGCGAGGTTGGCGTCGGTCGCGGCGTTGACGCTGGCTGACAGCGACCGTCCCAGCTGGACCCAGGCGCCGAGGGCGTAGAAGACGCCGGCCACGACGTAGACGCTGAACAGCACCCGCGTGACCTTGATGCCGGCCAGCCTGGCCGCCTCGGCGTCGTCCCCGACGGCGTACACGTGTCGACCCCAGGCGGTGGCGTTCAGCACGAACGAGACGACCGCGTACAGCAGCAGGGCGAACAGCACCCCCCACGTGATGGGGACGGGGCCCAGGGACAGGCCTCTGCCGGTCAGCAGCAGCAGCGAGTCGCGTCCCATCGCGTCGGCGGAGATGGTCTGGGCCTCGCTGTACACCAGGCCCACGGACTGGAACACGTAGAAGGTGCCCAGCGTCACGATGAAGGGCGGGAGGGCCAGACGGGTGACGAGCCCTGCGTGGATGGCGCCCAGCAGCATCCCGAGGAGGATGCCGACCACGAGCGCGACGATCGCGGGCACCGGGCCGACGCCGGGCAGGCCGTCGACGACGGCCTTCGCCATGACCAGGTGGACCAGGATCATGGCGCTGCCGACCGCCAGGTCGATCCCGGCGGTCAGGATGATCAGGGTCTGCCCGATCGCCAGCGTCGCCAGGACGGCCGTCTGCTGCAGCATGAGGCCGACGGTCTGGGGACGGCCGAACCGGCCGTCCCCGGTGATCGTGAAGACCACCAGCGCCAGCGCCAGCACCAGGGCGGGGCTGACCACGGGGTAGCGGTGCAGCACGCGCTGGATGCGGTCCAGCACGCCCTGCCCGTCGTGCATGAGTGCGCTTGCGCTGCTGGTCATGTCGGCTCCTCGGGTCGTGGGCGGGGCTTCAGCCCCAGCAGAGCTCCTGGCCCTCCGAGACGGGGATGCTCTCGACACCCTCGACCGGGCTGTCCGTCACCAGCGCCACGCCGGTGCTGAAGAAGTTCAGCCCCTCGCTGTTCTGCGGGGCGTCGCCGCCACGGGCGAGGTCGGCGATGGCCTCGACGCCCAGGCGGGCCATCTCGCTCGGGTACTGCTGCGAGGTGGCACCGATGACGCCCTCCTGGACGAGCTCCAGGCCCGGCGAGCAGCCACCGTCGACGGAGGTGATGATGACGTCGGCCAGGTCGACGCCGTTGGCACGCAGCGCGTCGGCCGCGCCCTGCGCCGCCGGCTCGTTGATGGTGTAGACGACGTTGATGTCGGGGTTCAGGGCCAGGCAGGTCTCCATGGCCGTCCGCCCGCCGTCGACGGCGCCGCGGGTCGGCTCGTGGCAGACGACCTCGTACTCGCCGCCGGAGGTCGCGTCGTTCGGGGCCTCGTAGGTGCCGGTGGGCGGCTCGTTGCCGTTGCCGGAGTAGTCGACCTC
>JBFKGB010000149.1:0-8112 GCA_041633535.1 Euzebya sp.
GACCCCGGCCGTCGGGCCGGGGTCGCCGCGGGGCACACCGCAGGCGCGGTGCCTAGGCGTTGCTCGTCTCGCGACGGCCCTCGGTCAGGTCGATGTCGCTGCCCAGCCCGAGCTCCTCGGTCTTCTGGATCGCGATACCGGCGATCAGGATCCCGAACAGCGCCTTCGCCAGGACGTCGGCCAGGGCGTAGCCGACCTCGCGACCGACCAGCAGCCCGGCGCTGGCCTCGCTGGCGAACACCGGCAGCAGGAAGGCGATGGGGTAGACGCCCCAGGTGCCGATCAGCAGCAGGCGCAGGTTGCGCATCTTCGTGCGGACCACGGCCGACTGCGTCTGCAGCGCCGCACCCAGCTCGGTCCACAGGACGTACAGCATGTACAGGAAGGGGATCGTGGACAGCGTGCCCCAGATCATGCGCACGCCGTTGTCGCTGGTGATCTCACCCGGGTAGCCCAGGGCGATCATCAGGGCCGCGGCAGGCACCAGCTTGCGCAGCAGCGAGGACTTGGTGGCCTTGGCCAGGCCCAGCACGGCGATCGTCTCGAGCACCAGCAGCGGCACCGTCAGGAACCAGTCGACGTAGCGGTAGGCGTTGTTGAACGGCTCACCCGAGGGCGTCGCGGTGTCACCGTCGATGACGAACGCCGCCTCCCACGAACCGTAGATGCGGAGGTAGTGGTAGCCGGCGATCGCCAGCACGATCGCCGACACCAGCAGGGCGGGGCGGAAGGGCTTTGCGACCTGCTCCCGCATCCCGATGAGGTAGATGAACGTCCCGAGGAACGCGGCGATGACGAGCGAGAACGCGTTCAGCACCAGGTCGTACTGGCCGAACGTCAATGTGACATCTTCGAGCACTGTCCTTCTCCTGTCCGTAGGTTGTCGTTACCTGTCACACGACATGTCACACACCGGCGTCCGACAGCTCGTCGAGACGCTCGGGTGCATCGTGTGAGATCTCTGTCGCGGGGCGTTCGGGAAGGGGTTCACCCTTCGTCCGTGCCGCGTCGTTCAGCCGCCGCCGACGGCGGAACTCCCTCGCCCTGTCGCGGTCGTACCAGCCCCCGAACCGGGCGTAGCCGACAGCCAGCGTGGCCCAGACGGTCACCGCGAAGATCAGGGTGCCGATGCCGAGGAGCAGCGCATCACTCATCGTCCGCCCTCCCCGGTCAGCACGAGCGTCCCGAGCGAGTGGATGCTCGGCACCCAGATCCCGACGAAGATCGCCTGGGTCCTCTCGCCCGCGATCCACAGCCCGACGCTGAGGGCGAGCGACACGAAGGACGCGACGAGGAAGGCGATCTTCGCCTTGTGGAAGGTCGATATGCTGCGTTCGACATCATTCGTGACGTCGTCGGACATCATGTCATCTTCGGCGTCGCTCCGAGTTCGCGGGCGCGCCAGTGCAGGGCCTGCCATGTGTGGTCACCTCAGGAGTGGGTGTAGGGGTATCTCTGGCTTGGCGAGAACAGAGATGCCCCATCAGGAGTTGCCCAAACGGCCATGGTCACCCACGCCGCAGAGATGGCGTCAGAGCAGCCGTTGCACGTCCGTGCGGATGACCTTGCCCGACGCGGTCCGCGGCAGGTCCTCGACGACGACGACGACCTTGGGTGTCTGGAAGCCCGCAAGGCGCTGGCGCAGGAACGCCCGGATCTCCTCCGGGTCGGGGGTGGCACCGCGCCGCGCCACCACCGCCGCGGTGACCTGCTGCCCCCACCGTTCGTCGTCCATCCCGAACACCGCGCCGTCCAGCACGGCGGGGTGGGCCAGCAGCACCCGCTCGACCTCCGCCGGGTAGACGTTGACGCCACCGGTGATGATCAGGTCACCGCGTCGTCCCGCCAGCGTCAGGTAGCCGTCGTCGTCCAGCGCACCCAGGTCCCCGACGGTGAAGGCGTCGTCCCGCCAGGCCTGCGCGGTCCTGTCCGGGTCCCGCCAGTAGGTGAACCGTCCATGGGGTGGGGCGCTGACCCAGACGGTCCCCACCTGACCGACACGTGCCGGGCGACCGTCGACGGTCACCTCCAGCCGGCGACCGGGGCGGGCACGGCCGACCGATCCCGGGCGCTGCAGCCACTCCTCGGGTGTGATGGCGCTGAACTGGCCCTCCGTCGACCCGTAGAACTCGTGCAGGACGCCCGGTGGGAAGGCGTCGAGCGCCCGACGCTTCAGGGGCTCGGGGCAGGCCGCACCTGCGTGGTGGATCCAGCGCAGGGACGACAGGTCGGTCCGCGCAAGGTCGGGATGGTCCAGGATCCGGGCCAGGTGCGTCGGCACCATGAAGGCCGTCGTCACCCGCTCGCGCTGGATCGCCGCCAGCGTCGCGCCGGCGTCGAAGCGGGGCTGCACCACGACACGCCCCCCGGTGTTCAGGGCGTTGAGGGCGTAGCGGTGGGGGCCCGAGTGGAACAGGTGGGAGCACACCAGGTGCACGTCGTCCGGACCGCTGGGGTTCGCGGTCGCCTCCTCCTGCGCCCACGAACGACCCAGCTGCGGGCCCAGCACCCCCGACCACACGCCCTTGGACCGGCCCGTGGTGCCCGAGGTGTAGTGCATGGCGCGTGCCAGCGGGACCTCGCTGGGCGGATCCACGGGGGTCTCGGAGGCGAGCGTGGGGTCGTCCAGCACCCAGTCCGGCTGCAGCCGTCCGGCGTTGGCCGGGTCGGTGACCACGGCCGCGGCGTCGGCGTCGGCAGCCAGCTCGCGCAGCTGGCCGTCGGTCAGCGCGGTGTTGAGGGGGACCGGGACGACGCCCATCCGCAGTGCGCCCCAGGTCAGGGCCAGGAACGCCTCGGCGTTGTCGGCCAGGACCACGATCCGGTCGCCCGGACGGCGGCCGTCACGGGTCAGGCGTCCGACTGCCTGACGGGCTCGCAGGTGCAGCTGGTCCGGTGCGGACATCTGCAGGGTCAGCGTGCGGCGGTGCGGCGCACCAGCCGGCCCAGGCGGGCCAGCAGCACGTCGAGGTCCACCGGCTTGGCCAGCCAGTCGTCGGCGCCTGCGCGCAGCCCCTCCATCTCGACCTCGGGGGAGTCGTGGCCCGTGACGACCAGCACGGGGAGGTCGCGGACCCTGGGCCGCGCTCGGATCTCACGGGTCACGTCGTAGCCGTCCATGTCCGGCAGCCCCTTGTCGATGATGACGGCGACGACGTCGGCGGTGTGGATGGCCGCCAGCGCCTCCTCGCCCGACGCGGCCTGCACGACCTCGTAGTCGCCGACCAGCATCGCCTCGATCGCGTCCCGCACGTGCGGGTCGTCGTCGACGACCAGGACGCGGGGCAGCCCGTCGAGCTCCTCGACGGTGTCCCGCGTCGAGGTCCCGCAGGTCGGGCAGGCGATCCAGGCCGCGTCCAGCGGCCGTTCGCACGAGGCGCAGTGGTCCGGCCGCAGGTCGGCGGCGCACCAGGGGCAGGTGGCGTAGTCAGGCTGGGTCTGCTTGGCGCAGACGGGGCAGACGTCGCTGGCGTGCGCGGTGCCCGGGGTGACCCGGATCACCTCGTCCAGGGTCGTCATGCCCTCGGCGGCACGGCGCAGACCGTCCTCGCGCAGGCCACGCATCCCCGCCTTGCGTGCGGCCTGGGTGATCGCGGCCGTCGGCGCGCCGTCGGCGATCATCTCGCGCACGGCCCCGTCGACGGGCAGGATCTCGAACAGCCCGGTCCGTCCCTGGTATCCCGTCCAGGCGCACACCTCACAGCCGCGGCCCTCGCGGAACACGCCGGCGTCGGCCCGCAGCCCCAGCCGCTGCCGCTGCCGCTCGGTCGGTGCCACGTCGACGGCGCAGTCGGGGCAGATCCGTCGCACCAGGCGCTGGGCGACCACCAGGGTCAGGGCGCTGGCCACCAGGTAGCCCGGCATCCCCAGCTCGGCCAGCCGGATGACCGCGGACGGGGCGTCGTTGGTGTGCAGGGTGGACAGCACCAGGTGCCCGGTCAGCGAGGCCTGCAGCGCGAGCTCCGCGGTCTCGGGGTCGCGCACCTCGCCGACCATCACCACGTCGGGGTCCTGGCGCAGCATGGCGCGCAGCGCCTTGGTGAGGGTGTACCCGGCGCGCTCGTTCACCTGCGTCTGCACGATCCCGCCGAGCTCGTACTCCACGGGATCCTCGACGGTGATCAGCTTGCGGTCGTCCGTCGCCAGGTGCGCCAGCAGCGCGTACAGCGTCGAGGTCTTGCCCGACCCCGTCGGCCCGGTGACCAGCACCAGCCCCTGCGGCCGTTCCACGACGCCCAGGACCTGGGCGCTCTGCGCGGCGCTGAGTCCGGTCTGCGCCAGCTCATGGGAGTCGGCACCGCGCCGCAGGATGCGGATCACGACCGACTCGCCGGTCATCGACGGCAGCGTGGACAGACGCAGGTCGACGGACTCCTCGGGGCGCGTGGGGTTGCCCCTGAAGTGCGAGCGGCCGTCCTGCGGCTTGCGCTTCTCGGCGATGTCCAGGCCGGCCATGAGCTTCAGGCGCGACACCAGCGGCGCCGAGATGGTCCGCGGCAGCGACAGCGCCTCGTGCAGGACACCGTCGATGCGGTGACGCACGACGCAGCGGTCGGCCTTGGGCTCGACGTGGATGTCCGATGCGCGCGCCCGGACGGCGCCGCTGATGATGTCGTCGGCCAGACGGATGACCGGACCGTCCTGGGGGTCCAGGGCGAGCTCGTCGAGCTCCTCGGGCTCGGGGGTCAGGTTCTCGATCAGGCCATGGCTGATGCCCTCGACACCGAAGACCTCGCTGATCAGCCGCCGCAGGACTGCCGCCGGCAGCACCACGATCGTCAGGCGCCGGGCGCCGACGGCGACCCTGACGTCGTCCAGCGCGACGATGTTGGTCGGGTCGACACAGGCGACCGTGACGCTGTCGGCACCGTCGTACAGGGGCAGCACCAGGTGGCGCTCGGCCAGGGAGGAGGGGATGCGACCCGCGATCTCCAGGTCATAGGAGATGACGGATTCGAGGTACTCCAGGCCCAGCTGGTCGGCCAGCAGGCGGCCGATCTGGTCCTGCGTGCACATCCCCAGCCGGACGGCTGCCTCACCGACCCGCTCGAGCCGCCCCTCGACCTCCACCCGCTCGCTGAGGAGGGTCTGGAGCTGCGGGGCGGTGATCACGCCCTGGTCGACCAGGAGGTCTCCGAGACGTTTGCGGATGCGGGGGCGGGACACGGTGTGGCTCCTGTGACGCGGCGGGGGCGGAGGGGGAGGACGTTACTCGCGCCCACGCCCCGCGTCCGCACGCTGCAGCCGGGCCGCCATCGAGGCGGGTGAGGGGGTCGCCGGCGTGTTGATGGTGATCTGGCCACCCCGCACCGGGAGGGCGATGGAGTTGATGGCCGGACGTTCCTCGGCGGGCTCCTCCACACCGGTCAGCTCGCGCTCCCAGCGTTCGGCCTCGTCGTCGCTGACGTCCTCGAGGTCGGCGGGCTCGACACGCTCGAACCCGGGGTCGACGGGTGCGGCGTCGGCCTTGCTCCAGGTGAGGACCTCTGGTGAGTAGGTGTCAGCGGAGTCCCTGGTGGCCTCGCGGACGGCCTCCTCCTCGCGGAACAGGTCCGTCGGGGTGGTGCGCAGCACCTCCTCCAGGCTGGTGATGCCCTGCCGTGCCTTGACCAGGCCGTCCTCGCGCAGCGACCGCAGACCCGCGTCGCGGGCGACGCGGCGGACCTGGTCCTCCTCGACCTTCGCCAGCAGCGCGGCCTTGACGGCCGTGTCGACGCTGAGGATCTCCAGGAAGGCGATCCGACCCTTGTAGCCGGTGCCGTTGCAGGCGGTGCAGCCGGCACCGCGACGCCAGCCGTCGAAGTCGATGTCCTCGGTCGACAGGCGCAGGCGCTCGATCTCGCGGGCGGTCGGCACGTGTGGACGGGAGCACTTGGCGCAGATCCGTCGCCCCAGCCGCTGCGCCACGACCATGGTGAGGGACGAGGCGATCAGGTAGTCGGGGATGCCCAGGTCGGCCAGCCGGGTGACGGCGCCAGGCGCGTCGTTGGTGTGCAGGGTCGAGAACACCATGTGACCGGTGAGCGAGGCCTGCATCGCCAGCTCGGCGGTCTCGTAGTCACGGATCTCACCGACCATGACGATGTCAGGGTCCTGCCGCAGGACGGTCCGCAGCGCCTGGGAGAACGTGTAGTCGATCCGTGAGCTGACCTGGGTCTGGTTCACGCCGGGGAGCTCGTACTCGACCGGGTCCTCGACCGTGATCAGGTTGTGCTCCTCGTCGGAGAGGTGGTCCAGGAAGGCGTACAGCGTCGAGGTCTTGCCGGCGCCGGTGGGCCCGGTGAGCAGGCACAGCCCCTGCGGACGCTCGATGTGCTCGAGGACACGGGCCAGCTGCTGGTCGGACAGCCCGACCTCGTCCAGCTGCAGCTGCTCGGCGCCCTTGTGCAGCAGCCGCATGACCAGCTTCTCGCCGTGCAGCAGCGGCATGGTGGACACGCGGAGGTCCACCTCGGCCCCGTTGGAGGTGTAGGTCGACCGGCCGTCCTGCGGACGCCGGCGCTCGGCGATGTCCAGCGAGGCGATCAGCTTCAGCCGCGAGATGAGGGGGGCGTGGACCTTCCGGGGGAAGCTCATCACCTCGTGCAGCACACCGTCGATCCGGTACCGCACGCGGGAGGTCGTCTTGCCGGGCTCGACGTGGATGTCGCTGGCGTTGCCGTGCATCGCGTCGTGGATGATCTGCTCGGCCAGGCGGATGACCGGGCCGGCGTCGTCGGTGGCGTTGGTGAGCTCCTCGAGCTCCGTGTCGACGTCGGTGGTCTCGGAGGTGATCTGCTCCAGCAGGTCACCCGCCCGGCTGGGGTCGCTCATGTAGACGAGCTTCAGGGCCTCGCTGATCCGTGCGGGCGCGGTGACGATCGGACGGATCCGACGGGCGCTCGCGGACAGCCGGACGTCGTCGGTCGCCACGATGTCGGTCGGGTCGGCGGTGAGGACCACCAGGGTGCCGTCGTTCTCGAACCACAGCGGCACGATCCCGTGGCGTCGGGCGAGGGACTCGGGGATGGCGTCGCGGGCACCGGCGTGCGGGCGCGGCAGGTCGTTGTCGGCGAACTCCAGCCCGAACTGCTTGGCGACGACACGGGCGATCTCGGCGGGGTCGACGAACCCGAGCCGCGCCAGCGTCTCGCCCAGGCGCTCCCGGCGGCCGTCCACGACCATGCGCGAGGCCAGGGCCTCCAGCAGCTCCCCCTGCGTGATGAGGCCCTCGGCGACCAGCCACTCGCCGATCGGCTTCTTGCCGCGTCGCTCCTCGCTCATGTCTGCCCCCGCAGGTCGCTATCGTCTGGGACCGTCGTGAGAATCCTGGCCCGCGTGTTCCTGTCCGTCATGTTCGCCCTGCTGATGTCCGGGTGCCGGTTGACCGTCGGCGTCGACGTCACGGTGGACGCCGACGCAGGTGGCTCCCTGTCTGTATCGGTCACCAGCGATGGAGAACTTAACAACTCCGTTGCCGAGGCTGCCGTCGACCCCCTGACGACGCTGGTCGACCGGGTCGAGGGGCTGGACGGTCCGTGGCGGGTCGAGGACCGCACGGAGGAGTCCGGCGCCCGCACCGTCACGCTGTCCACGGGCTTCGACGACCCCGCCGGGTTCGACCTGCGCTACGGCGAGCTGCGGCAGGCGCTGGACGCCCCCGAGGCCCGTCTGCTGGGGCCGCTGACGTTGTCCGTGGACCCCGAGACGGGCGTCATCACCGTGGACGGTGACCTGCCGCTGCAGCTGAACGAGGTCGCGGCCGCGGACCTGGGGACCGACGTGGCCAGCCTGACCGAGGAGCTGGGCGACGTCGTGTCGACGTCGGTCAGCGTCACCACGCCCGGTCGGCTGCTGGAGGTGACGGGGCTCGCGACGGTGCAGACGGACGAGGGCGCCGTCCGGCCGCCCTACCCGGACGGCCCGGTCACGGTCAGCTGGATCAGCATCGCGGGAGGGGTCACCCCCATCGACGCCCGCTTCGAGCCGGGCGGGCCCGACCTGGTGCGGCTGGCGCTGCTGGGCGGCGCCGGTCTGCTGGCGCTGGGCCTGGTCGCAGGCGGCGTGGCGGCGCAGCGCCGGCGCTGACCGCCGGTCAGCCGCTCTGCTCGGCGCCGGTCAGCCGCTCTGCTC
>JBFKGB010000150.1:0-8102 GCA_041633535.1 Euzebya sp.
CTAGGCGCAGTCGCGGCAGTGCGCCCTAGGCGCAGTCGCGGCAGACCGCCCTAGGCGCAGTCGCGGCAGTGCGCCCTAGGCGCAGTCGCGGCAGACCGCCCTAGGCGCAGTCGCGGCAGTAGTCGTCGTCGTCCAGGAACATGGACGGGTTGCGCAGCAGCCCGCAGGCCGGGCACAACCGGTCGGGCACGAGGACCGGCTGCGGCTTCGGGGGCGTCGCCGGCCGTCGGGTGCGGGTGCCGGTGGACCGGGTCCCCGCCGCCGCACGGGTGCTGCGGATCCGGGGCACGTCGGTGACGTCGCGGCCCAGGAAGTCGTCGACCTCGCCCGCCAGCCGCTGCCAGTGCAGCTGCTCGGGCAGCCGGCGGATGACCTGGCGGGCGTTCGTGGTGTGGGCGACCAGCAGGTCGGGGGCCTCGCTGACCCGCAGCCGGCCGAACCAGCGCATGGCCCGCGCGTGCTCGTGGTCGCCCGCAGCCGGTGAGTGCTCGTACTCCCCCGCGACCTCGCCGAACAGCAGGTCGTCGGCCGCCGTGTCCGGCACGACCACGACGTCACCGATCGCCATGCGGGTGGTGAAGATCCGGATGTCGCGGACGTCGTCGGCAGGCTTGCGGTACCCGGCGGCCTCGAGGGTCAGGAAGATGTCGGCGTCCTCGGTGACGGCGAGGTCACCCACGTCGGGCCAGTCCCAGGCCATGGAGACCTGGCGACGGTCGACGAAGTCGGTGGCGTACCGGGCCCGCGCGCCCGCGCGCACCAGCCAGCAGGTGCGGTCCTCGAATCCCATGTCGTCCCAGTCCTCGTCGGTGGTGCCCGGTGGTCGTCGGAGTGTGCCAGCCCCGCAGGATCCCGCCCCCGCCCTCTGGACCCAGCCGACCGGGCCGGATCGGACGTGGTCGACCCCGTCCGGGTCGCTGACCTGCGGTTCCTCCCCTCTCGGTCACGACGTGGCCTGGGTGAACGGCGCTAGGTGGGTCCAAAGGGCGGGAGGGGTTGCAGTGGCCGGACAGACCGATGGCCGGTCATCGCGAGGATGACCGGCCATCGGGTGATGCATGACCCGGGCGGGGTGCCCGGGAGCGAGTCCTTAGGACTCGGCGCCGTCGGTGACGCTCGGCGGCAGCAGGACGCTGTCGATGAGGTGCACGGTGGCGTTGGCGGTCATGACGTCCGGGACGATGATCTCGGCCTGGCCGGCGACGGTGGTGCCGTCGATGGTCAGGGTCTCACCGGTGAAGGTCTCGTAGTCGCCAGCCAGGTCGGCGGAGGCGATCTGCTCGCCGGCGATGACGTGGTAGCCCAGGACGGTGGTCAGGAGACCCTCCGGGTCGGCCAGAGCGGCCTCCAGGGTGGCGGGGTCAACGGCTGCGAAGGCGCAGTCGGTGGGGGCGAAGACCGTCAGGGCCTCGGCGGAGTTCAGGGTGTCACCCAGGCCGGCGGCGCCGACAGCGGTGACCAGGGTGGTCAGGACGGGGTTGTTCGAGGCAGCGGTGGCGACGGGGTCGTCAGCCATGCCGGAGAGGGTGCCCTCCTCGGCGCCACCCTCGACAGCGGCCACGATGGCCTCGGCGTCGCAGATGGTGGAGGAGTCGGCAGCGGCCGTCTCGTCGGTGGTCTCCTCGGTCATGGCCTCGTCGGCCATCTCCTCGGTGGCGGCCTCGTCCTCGACGGGAGCCTCCTCCTCGACGACGGCCTCCGTCGACTCGACGGTGCCCTCCTCCTCGGTGGACGCGGTGTCGTCGGCGGCGCAGGCGCCGGCGAAGAGGGCCAGGACCAGCAGCAGCATGGCGCTGCGGAGCTTCAGTGAACGCATGGAAGTAGGTTTCCTTCTGTTGAGGGGTGGTCGGCGCTCTGTCCCGAGCGGGGCGGATGGCGCCTGACCGGACTGCGTGTGATGCAGTGCTAACCACATTGCGCACTCCTGACACCCGCCGCTACTACAGCACTAGTCCGTTGGTGCATGTTTGCTTACGACGTTCTGCGGCTGCGACATGCCTGCACCGATCCCCCGGGTGTGATGCGATGATCGGCGACAGCCGTCGACGATGACCACCGGGAGCCGAGACCGACAATGAAGCTGGAGAGCTACGCCCAGGGACGCTGGACCACGGGGTCCGGCGAGCAGGTGCAGATGCGGGATGCCGCCACCGGGGTGGTGGTGGCCACCGCGTCCTCGGAAGGGCTGGACTTCGGCGGCATCCTGGACCATGCACGGACGGTCGGGGGCGCCGCGCTGCGGGCCATGACGGTCCATGAGCGCGCGGTGGCGGTCAAGGAGATGGCCGCCGACCTGATGGCCCACCGCGAGGACTTCGCGGACCTGTCCTACGCCACCGGCGCCACCGCCGCGGACCGCCAGTACGACGTGGAGGGCGGCATCATCACCGCCCGGGTCCTGTCCTCCACCGCCCGCCAGCAGCTGCCCAACGCCCACGTGATCCACGACGGGCCACCGGTCGGGCTCAGCCGTGACGGCTCGTTCATCGGCCAGCACGTCTACAGCCCCCGGCGCGGCGTCATGGTGCAGATCAACGCCTACAACTTCCCGGTGTGGGGGATGCTCGAGAAGCTGGCACCCGCCCTGATCGCCGGTGTCCCGTCCGTGGTCAAGCCCGCACCCCAGACGGCCTACCTGACCGCGGCCGTCGTGCGGCGGATCATCCAGGCGGGCCACCTGCCCGAGGGCGCCCTGCAGCTGGTCGTCGGTGACCCTGGCGAGCTGCTGGACCACGTCGGCAGCCAGGACGTCGTTGCCTTCACCGGGTCCGCCGCGACCGCGCGGACGCTGAAGACCCATCCGGCCATCCTCGCCGCCGGCACGCAGTTCAGCGCCGAGCAGGACTCGCTGAACTGCGCGATCCTGGGCCCCGACGCCGGGCCGGGCACGCCCGAGTTCGACCTGTACGTCCGCGAGGTCGTCGCCGAGATCACCGCCAAGGCCGGTCAGCGCTGCACCTGCATCCGGCGGGTCCTCGTCCCCCGCCAGCACGGCGATGCGGTCGCCGACGCCATCGGTGCGGCCCTCGCCGACGTGGTCGTGGGCGACCCACGTCTGGAGGACACCCGTGTGGGGGCCATGGTGACGACCCAGCAGCGGGACGCAGTACGCGAGGCCGTCGCCACCCTCCGCCGCCACGCCGAGCTGATCATCGGCGACCCCGACCACGTCGAGCCGCGTGGCGCCGACGCCGACGCCGGGGCGTTCCTGGCCCCCATGGTCCTGCGCGCCGACGACGCCTGGGCCCCGGCCCTGCACAGCGTGGAGGCCTTCGGGCCGGTCGCCACCATCATCCCCTTCGACGACCTCGACGAGGCCGTGGCGCTGGCCGGCGCCGGCGACGGGTCGCTGGTCGGCTCGCTGTTCACCAACGACCGGACGGTCGCCGCGCAGGTCGTGGCCGGCACCGCCGCCCACCACGGTCGTCTGCACATGGTCAACCGCGACGTCGCGCGGTCACAGTCCGGGCACGGCTCGCCCATGCCGACGATGGTCCACGGCGGTCCGGGACGTGCCGGCGGTGGCGAGGAGCTCGGTGGGGTCCGCGGCATCCTCCACCTGATGCAGCGCACAGCGCTGCAGGGCCCGCCCTCCCTCATCACGGCTGCGACCGGGACCTGGCTGCCGGGCGCCGACGCGACGGTGACCGAGGTCCACCCGATGGCCAAGACCCTGGAGGAGATCGCGATCGGCGACCAGGTCGTGATCGGCCCGCGCGAGGTGACGCTGGCGGACATCGAGGCCTTCGCCCACTCCACGGGCGACCACTTCTACGCCCACATGGACGCCGACGCCGTCGCCGACCACCCGTTCTTCGAGGGGCGGGTGGCCCACGGCTACCTGCTGCTGTCCTACGCGGCCGGCATGTTCGTCCACGCCCCCAAGGGCCCGCTGCTGGCCAACCAGGGTCTGAACGACCTGCACTTCGGTGTCCCCTTCTACCCGGGGGACACGATGACGGTGACCCTGACGGCCAAGCAGAAGAGCCCCCGGACCGATCAGCCCTACGGCGAGGTGCGCTGGGACACCCGGATCACGAACCAGGAGGGGCAGGAGGTCGCCAGCTACGAGCTGCTGACCGTCGTGGCGAAGGGCGACGCCGGCTGAGGGCTTTGGTCGCGGCGGTTACCCGTCGGTAGCCTCCGCGCCGTGACCATCCCCACCGCCGCGTTCTCCGTCCGTATCCGCGTCCGACTCGACAACGTGCCCGGCACGCTGGGCCGTCTGACCATCGCCGTGGGCGAGGCCGAGGGCAACATCATCGGTCTGGAGGGTTTCGAGGCCAAGACCAGCCATCTGGACACCGACATCATCGTCAACTGCGCCGACGAGGACCAGATGGAGGCCGTGCACCAGGCCCTTCACGGCCTGGACGGCTGCGAGGTGCTGTCCTTCGAGGACCGCACGTTCGCCTTCCACGAGGGCGGCAAGATCGAGGTGTCCTCGACCATGCCGCTGCGGGACATGCACGACCTGTCGATGGCCTACACGCCGGGCGTCGCCCGCGTGTGCTCGGCCATCGCCGCCGACCCGTCGCTGGCCTTCACCCACACGATCAAGAAGAACAGCGTCGCGGTCGTCACCGACGGCACGGCCGTGCTGGGGCTCGGGGACATCGGACCGCAGGCCGCCATGCCGGTCATGGAGGGCAAGGCCCAGCTGTTCAAGGCCTTCGCCGGCGTCGACGCCTACCCGATCTGCCTGGACGTCCCGACCGGTGACGTGGACGCGATCGTCGAGGCCGTGCAGCGGATCGCCCCCGGGTTCGGCGGCATCAACCTCGAGGACCTGGCCGCCCCGCACTGCTTCGAGGTGGAGCGTCGGCTGCGCGAGCTGCTGGACATCCCGGTGTTCCACGACGACCAGCACGGCACCGCCGTGGTCGTGACTGCGGCGCTGAAGAACGCCCTGCGGATCGTCGACAAGGACCTCGCTGACCTGCGGGTGGCGCTGCTGGGCGTCGGCGCGTCGGGCACCGCGATCGCGCGGATCCTGATGACGGCCGGGGTGGGCGACATCGTCGGCGTCGACCGGAACGGCACCATCCATGCCGGCCGCGACGACCTGAACGAGGCGAAGCGGTGGTTCGCGGAGGAGACCAACCGCGACGGGGTCACCGGGACCATCACCGACGCCCTGCGCGGCGCAGACGTCTTCATCGGCGTCAGCGGCCCCGGGCTGGTCACCGTCGAGGACATCGCCGGCATGGCGGCCGACCCGATCGTGTTCGCCCTCGCCAACCCCACACCCGAGATCCTGCCGTCCGAGATCGCCCACCTGACCGCGGTGATGGCCACGGGGCGCAGCGACTACCCCAACCAGATCAACAACGTGCTGTGCTTCCCCGGCATCTTCCGGGGGGCGCTGGACGCCGCCGCCACGTCGATCACGGAGGGCATGAAGCTGGCTGCCGCCAACGCGATCGCGGCGTGCGTGTCCCCGCAGGAGCTGTCGGCCGACCACATCATCCCAAGCCCGTTGGACACCCGCGTCGCCCCCGAGGTCGGCCGCGCGGTGCACGCCGCAGCCATCGCCGAGGGGATCGCGCGGCTGTGAGCGCCCCGACCCGCATCCTGATGGTGTGCCTGGGCAACATCTGCCGCTCCCCCACCGCCGAGGCGGCCATGCGCGAAGCCGCCGCGACCGCCGGCCTGTCCGTCGAGGTGGACTCGGCGGGCACCGCCGCCTACCACGTCGGTGAACCGCCGGACCCACGGACGGCCGCCGCCGCGGAGGACGCCGGCCTGCAGCTGACCTCGGTCGGCCGGCAGGTGCAGGTCGAGGACTTCGCCGCCTTCGACCTGCTGGTCGCCATGGACCGGGCCAACGCCGAGGACCTGCGGGACCTGGCCCCGACGCCGGCGGACCGCCAGAAGGTGGTGCTGCTGCGCGACTTCACCGACGAGCCGGGTACCGACGTCCCCGACCCCTACTACGGCGGCCCCGAGGGCTTCGCCGAGGTCGTGCGGATCACCCGTGCGGGCGCCGCGGGCCTTGTCGCGCACCTGCAGCGCATCGGTTGGTAGGTCCTCCTACCCCACGGGTAGGCTCGGCTACCGACCAGTAGTCCACCGAGAGAGAGCCTGTGCGATGACCTACCGCGCCCCCGTCAAAGACATGATGTTCGTGCTCGAGCACGTAGCGGGTCTGGACGAGATCCAGGCCATGGAGGCCTTCGCCCACGCCGAGACCGACCTGGTCGAGGGTCTCCTCAGCGAGTGCGGCCGCTTCTGCACCGAGGTCATCGCGCCGACCAACGAGGACGGCGACGTCCAGCACTCCGTGATGAAGGACGGCGGCGTCGTGACGCCCGAGTCCTTCAAGGGTGCCTACAGCCAGTACGTGCAGTCCGGCTGGGGTGCGCTGCAGTTCCCCGAGCAGTTCGGTGGCGGCAACTTCCCGACCGCCGTCGCCACCGCCGCGAAGGAGATGATCACGGCGGCGAACATGGCGTTCTCGCTGTGTCCGCTCCTGACCACCGGCGCGGTCGTGGACCTGCTGGAGCACGGTGACGACTACCTGCAGCAGACCTTCCTGCCGAAGATGATCAGCGGCGAGTGGTCGGGGACCATGAACCTGTCCGAGCCGCAGGCCGGCTCCGACGTGGGGGCGCTGACCTCCAAGGCCGTGCCGAACGACGACGGCACCTACTCGATCACCGGGACCAAGATCTGGATCACCTGGGGCGAGCACGACCTGACCGACAACATCTGCCACCTGGTGCTGGCCCGGCTGCCCGACGCCCCGGTGGGCACCAAGGGCATCTCGCTGTTCCTGGTCCCCAAGTACCTGGTGAACGACGACGGGTCGCTGGGTGAGCGCAACGCCGTCCAGGTGGTCTCCATCGAGGGGAAGCTCGGCATCAACGCCTCGCCGACCTGCGTGATGGAGTACGACAAGGCCGTCGGCTACATCGTCGGCGAGCCCAACAAGGGCATGCGCCAGATGTTCACGATGATGAACGACGCCCGACTGGGTGTCGGCGTGCAGGGCCTCGCGATCGCCGACCGCGCCTACCAGATGGCCGTGGACTACGCGATCGAGCGTCGTCAGGGTCTGGCCCCCGGCGACGAGGACGTCCAGAACGGCCAGTCCCGCATCGTCGCCCACCCCGACGTGCGCCGCATGCTGCTGACGATGAAGTCCCAGATCGAGGCGATGCGGGCGCTGACGTACCGCAACGCCGCCGCGCTGGACTTCGCCCACAACTCCGCCGACGCGGACAAGGCGGAGTACGAGCGCAAGATGGCGGACCTGCTGACCCCCCTGTCCAAGGGCTGGGCCACCGACCTGGGCGTCGAGATCACCTCGACGGCCATCCAGATCTTCGGCGGCATGGGCTACGTGGAGGAGACGGGTGTCGCCCGCCACTTCCGTGACTCCCGCATCGCCCCGATCTACGAGGGCACCAACGGCATCCAGGCCATGGACCTGCTGGGACGCAAGCTGCCGATGGACGGCGGTGCGTTCGTCAAGGGCTACATGGCGGAGATGCGCGAGAACGCCGCCAGCCTGGACGAGGAGTCCTTCGGTCCCATGGGCCGCCAGCTGGAGCGGGCGCTGGACACCGTCGAGGAGGCCATGACCTGGCTGACCACGAACCGCACCGACTTCGCCGCGTCCTTCGGGGGCGCGACCCCGTTCCTGCGGATGTTCTCGATGACCGTCGCCGCGCACCTGCTGGCCGTCGGCGCCAAGGCCGCCAAGGCCAAGATCGACGCCGGTGACAGCGACCAGTTCTACGCCGACAAGATCGTCACGGCGCGGTTCTTCGCCAGCAACATCCTGCCGACCGTCCACGGTCTGCTGGACGCCACCACCGCCGGCGCCGAGGACCTGTACGCCATCGAGGCCAGCCGCCTGCAGAGCGTCTAGCCCGCAGCAGCACGACGACGCCCCCGCCGGATCCCGGCGGGGGCGTCGCTGTCAGCGGGTCAGGGAGCCGGGGTAGGCGTCGCTGGAGGTGGGGGCGGTGGCTCCTGGATCTGGGCCTCGGTGACCACGCCGTCGGCGACGGCGACGTTGGTCTCGCCGACCGGCATCCCGCCGGCGTCCGCAGCCCGCACCGTGTAGGAGGCGACGGGCAGGTCCTCGATCAGGA
>JBFKGB010000151.1:0-8050 GCA_041633535.1 Euzebya sp.
GCCTGGTGCGTCGACGACGCCGGGCGGATCCCGCTGGCCGAGACCCTGGACCTGGCACGCCACCGTCTGCGGACCGTCGAGCCGGGCCCCGGCAGCGTCGTGGTCGACCCGGTGGTCCCGACGGTGGCGATCACCGGCACGAACGGGAAGACGACGACCACCCGCCTGACCGCCGCCCTGGCGCGGGCCTGCGGCCACCGGGTCGCCTGGAACGCCACCGACGGTGTGCACGCTGCTGACGACGGGGGGCACGTCCTGCTGGAGGAGGGGGACTGGGCCGGCTTCAACGGGGCGGCCCGCGTGATGGGGGTCGACGGCCTGGAGGTCGCCGTGGTCGAGTCGGCCCGGGGCGGGATGCTGCGCCGTGGCATGGGCGTCAGCGCCGTCGACGTCGGCGTCGTGACCAACGTCACGGCCGACCACCTGGGTGACATGGGCATCCACACCCTGGAGGACCTGGCCCAGCTGAAGGCCACCGTCGTCCGGGCGGTACGACCCGACGGGTGGGCGGTCCTCAACGGGACCGACCCCCGGGTGCGGGCGATGGCGCAGGAGAGCGCCGGTGGCGTCTGCCTGTTCGCTGCAGACCCCGGGACGGTCCTCCCACTGGGGCCCCACGGCCGGGCCGTCGTCGTCGAGGACGGCACCATCATGCTGCACGAGATGGACCACGACCCGGTGCCGCTGGTCGCGCTGGAGGCGGTGCCGATCACCATGGCAGGCCTATCGGCCCACAACGTCGCCAACGCCCTGGCCGCGGCCGCGGCCGCGTGGTGTCTGGGGCTGGACACCGCCGGCATCGCGACCGGGTTGCAGACGTTCCTGCCCGACGGCGCCGCCAACCCCGGCCGCATGAACCCCTACGTGACCGACGACGTCCTGGTCATCGCCGACGTCGCCCACAACGAGGACTCCCTGGTCGCGCTCTGCGACGTCGGCCGCGGCCTGGTCGCGCCGGGCAGCCGGCTGCACGTCATCGCCGGCACCATGGGCGACCGGCACCCCGACATCATCAGGGACATCGGACGGATCGCGGCGTCGCGTGGCGACACGGTGACGTTCGCGCAGAAGGACAGCTACCTGCGGGGCCGGGACCCGGAGGAGCTGGCCGGGCTGCTGCGCGAGGGTGCCGCCGCCGGTGGCGTCCCCGACGCCGTGGTCCACCCCGACGAGCTCACAGCGCTGGACGCGGTCCTGGCCCGCACCGGCACCGGCGACGTCGTCTGCTTCGCCGTCCACGTCAACCAGGCGGACATCACCAGCCTGATGCACCAGCGCGGTGCGCGTCCCGCCGACGGCGTGGACGTCCGACGCTGGGCCGGGATCGCCGCGTCCCAGGAGACCACCCGATGACCCCGATCACCGACGCCGTCGCGGCGCGCCACGACAGCTACGTCCAGATGCTGCGCACCCTGGTCGACATCGACTCCGGCTCGCTGGACCACACCGGTGTCGGGGCGGTCACGGACGTCGTCGAGGGCTGGCTGCAGGCCGACGGTCTGGAGGTGACCCGTGAGGCCGCCGGACCCGTCGACGCGCTGGTCGGCCGCAGACGCGGCCGCGGTCCGCGCATCCTGCTGCTGGCCCACCTCGACACCGTCTTCGAGGTGGGTGAGGCCGGCCGCCGACCCTTCACGGTCGAGGGGGGCATCGCCCGCGGCCCCGGCGTCGCCGACGACAAGGCCGGCGTGGTCGCGGCCGTGGTCGTGGCCCGTGTCCTCGCCGAGACCGGGTCCGACGCCGACCTGACGCTGCTGTTCACGCCCGACGAGGAGATCGGGTCCCCCGGGTCCCGTGAGGTGGTCCTGGCCCACGCGGACGTCTGCGACGTCGCGTTCGTGCTGGAGGCCGCCCGGGCCGACGGCAGCCTGGTGTCAGCACGCAAGGGCGGTGCGGACCTGCGGGTGCGGATCACCGGTCGTGCCGCCCACTCCGGCATCGAGCCCGAGAAGGGCATCCACGCGGGGGTGCAGATGGCCCACGTCGTGCTGGGCCTGCAGACGCTGAACGACCCCGCCGACGGCATCACGGTCAACGCGGGCGTGGCCAGCGCCGGCACCCGACCGAACATCGTGCCGGCTGCCGCCGAGGTCCGGGCCGACCTGCGGGCGTGGACGACCGCCGCCTTCGAGGAGACCCTGGCGGCCGCCCACCGCGTGGCGACCACCCCGCACGTCGAGGGCGTGGAGGTCGAGGTGCTGCGCGAGTTCGTGGCCCCGCCGATGGAGGCGACGTCGATCGGGGTCGCGCTGGCGGACTGGGCCTGTGCGGTCGCTGCCGACCTGGGCATCACGGTCGGTCACGTGTCGACCGGGGGCATCGGCGACGCCAACACCGTCGCCAGCACCGGCACGCCCGTGCTGGACGGCCTGGCCCCCGTCGGCGGCGACGACCACGCGCCGACCGAATGGCTGGACCTGTCAACGGTCGTGCCGCGCCTTGCGCTGCTGGCCACCCTGTGCGACCGCATCGGTGAGCACCTCGGCAGCGGTAGGGTCCGCTGATGCGCACCGACGACGACACCGCAGCCGACCGTGCCGACTGGGACCAGCTGGCCCATGCGATGGCCGACCTGGCCACCGGCGTCCGACGACGGTGGGCCGCCACCGGTGCCGACCTCGATGGCAAGCGCGCCGGACGTCACGGGCGAGCGCTCACCGACCTGACGACCGCGTTGGATGCGCTGGCCGGTGCCATCGGTGATCCGCGGTTCGCGGGCTCCGCCAGGCCCGCCGACGTCGCCCTGGCACGGGCGCTCGCCGGGCCGCTGGCCGCGCTGGGGGAGGACCTGCGCCCCGCCGTGCGCAACGGCGGCGGCCGTGACCGCTACCCCGCGGACGAGGACTGAGCCCGCTGCGGAAAAGGACGACGGGCGGCAGGTGCCGCCCGTCTGGTCGCCCGGTCTGGCCGGGATGGTCAGGTCGACGTCAGTAGAACCGACGTCCGGAGAAGGCCGTACCGGTGGCCGACAGGATGGCGAAGAGCACCCCGACGACAGCCAGAACCGCGCCAATGGTGTACAGGATGCCGATGTCCAGAAGGGCGCCGGCGATGATGAGAACTACTCCAAGTACGATCATGGTGATGCCATATCCGGGTGTGGCCTGTCACTAACATTGCTCTCTGCATGATTTCTCAAGGTCGGCCGGAAGCCGTCCGAGGACACCCCCTGTGAGGACCGACCCCCGCATCCCCGTCCCGGAGGCTCCGTCGCCGCGACGCTGGCTGCTGGGAACCGTGCTGCTGCTGGCGCTCGCCGTGGTGCCGCTGGCGCAGGTGGTGCAGGCACGGGTGCTGCGCGGCCCCGACCGGATGCAGCTGTACGTCGCCGTCCCCGCCGACACGCCCATCAACTACGGCCTGGCCGACCGTGCGCTGCACGAGACCGACCTCGCGATCACCTGGCTGGAGCAGCAGGTCGGTCGGGAGCTACGGGGAGGAGACGTGCGCTTCGCCGAGATCGTGACGCTCGACGTGCCGGCGGCGGCGCTCGTCGGCGACGTCACCGCGGCGTTCGAGACGATCCACGCCCGGATCCTGGCCCACGCGGGCGATGAGCGGGTGTTTCCCGTCATCCTGGCCGACGTCCGCACCGAGACCAGCACGACCGGCCTGCTGACCTGTGGGCTGGGCGGTGTCCGCGGGCTCGTCATGTTCCTCGGGAACTGCCCGGGGGACGAGCTGTCGACCACGTCGACCTGGGGGTCCGCCGCCAGCTTCACCATCGCCCACGAGCTGGTGCACGGGCTCGGCGCCGCCGATGCCTGCGGACGCAGCGCCACGACCGACGGCCATGTCACCGACGACCCCGACGACATCATCTTCGCGGGTGTCGACCCACGCGACCGCAGCCGCCCGGTCACGCTGGACGCCGGCCACGACGACTACTACGACCACGACATCGACGGTTGCACCGACATCGCCGACAGCCCCCTGTGGGGCCCCGTGCGCTAGACCGCGACGCGGGGCTGGACCTGCGCGGCCGCCGCGATCATCGTGTCGGCCACCGCGCCGTAGGCCGCGGCCCAGGCGGCGCGCACGTCGGTGGTGAAGGCCTGACCGAACAGGACCCCCAGCGTCTCGAGCAGGGCCGCGCCCACCGCGGGGTAGTGGGCCTCCTGCGCACCGTAGAAGGTGTGGCGCTTGCCCAGGTTGGACACGCGGGAGGTGAACACCTCGGGGTTGGTGATGTTGGTCACGACGGCGGCGAGGGTCGCCACCAGGGCCTTGCGCTGCTGGTCCATGTCCTGGGGGAACAGCTCGCGCACCGCCGGGTGGTCACGGAAGAGGATCTCGTAGAAGGTGCGGCTCAGCTCATCGGCCCGCGGCGTCGCCGCGGCGAAGGTGTCCTGCACGATGGTGATCTGCTCGGGGGTCATCCTGGGTCCTCGGCTCGTTCGGGCACCGCGGTGGCGGCCGTCACCGTCCTGATCGGCCACGCTCCGGCGCGCCTGAGCGCGTGACCGGGTAGAACGGGGCCATGACCACCGCGTGGATCGTCCTGGGGCTCGTCGGCGCAGGCCTGCTGCTCGTGACGTTCGTCGCCGACACCTTCGAGGTGGATGTCCCCGGCACCGACGCGGGCCTGCCGGCCGAGGCCATCGCGGGGTTCCTGACCGCATCCGGGCTGATCGGCTGGCTGCTGAGCAGCACCGGCGCCACCACGCTGGTGACCGTGCCCGTCGCCGTCGGGTCGGGGATCGGCATGGGCGCGGTCACCGTCGCGCTGGTGCGGGCGCTGATGCGCACACCGACCGACGCCACGCCGGTCACCGCCGACTTCGTCGGCGCGATCGGCCGGGTGGTGACCCCCATCGCCGACGACCGCATCGGCGAGGTGATGCTGCGACGCCACGGACAGCCGTGGAAGGTCACCGCCGAGCTGGCCGACGGCGACACCGTCGCCGAGGTCGGCAGCCAGGTCGTCGTCGTGGCGACCCGATCCGCGACCCGGGTCGTGGTGACCCCCACGGACCTGTAGCCTCCAGCCGTCTGGGCCGTCCGACGACCCGTCGGGGGCTCGACACCGGTCTCGTCATGCGACCGCACCACCTCTGGAGGTCCTCCTCGTGTCAACGCTCCTCACCGGCGGCGGCCTGCTGCTGCTCCTGCTCATCCTCATCGTGGCGGCGGTGTCCAGCCGCTACCGCGTCGCAGGACCCAACCAGGCGTTCATCATCACCGGGCGCAAGGGCAAGCACGGTCCGGTGATCAACCCCGAGACGGGGGAGTCGACGCACGACCTGTCAGGACAGCGGGTCATCATCGGCGCCAGCACCTTCGTGCTGCCGGTCGTGCAGAAGCTGCACGTCCTGGACCTGTCCTCGCGGCGCATCCCCGTCGGCATCAGCGGCGCGATCAGCGCCCAGGGCATCAAGGTGGACCTGGAGGGCGTCGCCATCGTCAAGGTCGGCGGGACCGAGGACTCCATCCGGGCCGCCTCGCAGCGGTTCCTCAACCAGCAGCAGGGCATCGAGGTGTTCACCCAGGAGGTCCTGGCCGGCTCGCTGCGCGCCATCGTCGGCCGTCTGACGGTCGAGACCATCATCCGGGACCGTGCCGCCTTCGCGGCCGCCGTGGCCGAGGAGGCCGAGACCTCCCTCACCAACCAGGGTCTGGCCCTGGACACCTTCCAGCTGCAGGACATCCGCGCCGAGGGCGACTACCTGAAGGACCTGGGGCGCCCCGAGGCCGCGCGGGTCGAGCAGGTGGCGGCGATCGCCGAGGCCAAGGCCCGGCAGGCCGCCGAGGAGGAGCGGCTGCGTGCGGAGGAGCAGATCGCCATCGCCAACCGTGTGCTGGCGCTGAAGCAGGCCGAGATCCAGGCCGAGACCGACGCCGCCCGCGCCAACGCACAGGCGGCCGGTCCGATCGCACAGGCGGCCAAGGACCAGGACGTCCTGGTCGCCCAGGAGCAGGTCGCCGAACGACGGGCGGCGCTGAAGGAGCGCGAGCTCGACACCGAGGTCCGCAAGCCGGCCGACGCCGAGCGCTACCGGGTCGAGCAGGAGGCGGAGGGACGCAAGTCGGCGTCCATCCGTGACGCCGAGGCCGCGCAGGCCGCGCAGGTCGCCCGGGCGCAGGCCGAGGCCGAGACGCAGCGGCTGTCCGGTGAGGCCGAGCGCTCCCGACGGTCGGCGCTGGCCGAGGCCGAGGCCATCGAGGGTGAGAAGCGCGGCTTCGCCGAGCGGTCCCGACGTGAGGCGATCGCCTCGGCCGTGCAGCGCGAGGGTGAGGCGGAGGCCGCAGCCATCCTGGCCAAGGGTGAGGCCGAGGCCGAGGCGCGGCAGAAGAACGCCGAGGCCTTCCAGCACTACAACGAGGCGGCCGTCATCGAGCTGCTCGCCAGCATCCTTCCGGAGCTGGTGCGGGCCGCCAGCGAGCCGATGTCCCACATCAAGGACCTGACGGTCGTGTCCACCGACGGTGCCTCGAAGCTGGTGTCCAACGTCGCCAGCAACGTCGAGCAGGGGCTTGCGATCGGCAGCTCGCTGACCGGGGTCGACCTCAAGGGTCTGCTGGCACGGATGGGCGGCGGAGCCGGCGACCTGCTGGAGCAGGTCGGCCCCCTCCCCGAGCCGCCCGCGGCGGACTGATCACAGCCAGCCGCGACGCCTGAACGCGAGGTACAGGCCACCGCAGACGACCACCATCACGCCCAGCAGGATCGGGTAGCCGTAGCGGTAGGACAGCTCGGGCATCGACTCGAAGTTCATGCCGTACACGCCGGCCAGCAGGGTCGGCACCGCGGCGATCGCGACCCAGGCCGAGATCTTGCGCATGTCCTCGTTCTGCGTCAGCGCCACCTCGGTCTGGAACGCCGTCAGCACGCCGTTCAGCAGGTCGCCCACGGCCGTCGCACGGTCCACGACGCGCACCAGCCGGTCGCGGGTCCCCTCCCAGTCCGGCAGGCCGTGGTCCCCGGCGATCACGACGCGCTCTGCAGCGAGGTCCTCGAGCGGGTCGATGAGGCCGACGGTGGCCTGCTGGAAGTCGATGGTCTCGCGCTTCAGCCGGTAGATCCGCTGTGTGATCGTCGCCGAGCGGTTCTCACCGAAGGCCTGGCGCTCGACGATCTCGACGTCCGCCCGCAGCTCGCCCAGGACCCTGCCGTAGCTGGCCACGGCGGCGTCCAGGTGGGCCCAGATGACGTGGCCGGCACCGGATGACAGCGTGCCCTCACGCCCCTCCAGGCTGCGGCGCAGGTCCGTGACCACGCTGGGGGTGTGTCGCGTCACCGTCACCAGGACACCGTCGGTCGACAGGCAGGTCAGCGAGCCGATCTCGACCTGGTCACCACCGGTGTCGTACCGGGCGACGCCGGCGCGCACCACCGTCATGCCGCTGACCGACTCGATCGCGGCACGGGGGCGTGCGTCCACCAGCGCCGCCGTGAGGTGGGCGTCCAGGTGCATGACGGCGGCCAGGCGATGGCACTCCTCGACCGACGGGTCGTGCAGGCTGATCCACACCAGCCGGCCGTGGCCTGCGGCAGCCAGGGCCGACACCGGGGTGTCGGTGTCCGGCAGGGCGACGCCGGCACGGTACGTGGCGCATCCAGACAGCATGCGGGCATCATCGCGCCTGAGACAACGGCATGCACCCCTTCGTGCTGCTCAGCGCTGCAGGTCCACCGTCCGGGCCGTGCCGGCCGGGGTGTCGTGGAACGTCCCGTGACGTCCCCGTCCCGTGCGCTTCACCTCGTACAGGGCGCTGTCGGCCTCGCGCAGCAGCCGCGACAGGTCCGGGCGCTTCTGCGTCGTGGCGATGCCGACGCTGGCCTGCAGCAGGACCGGGGTGTCGCCCATCTCCAACGGCGCAGCACCCATCAGGTCGATCAGGCCCTGCGCCACCCGACCGGCGTCCCCGGCCGGGTCCCGCAGCCCGTGCAGGTACACCACGAACTCGTCGCCACCCAGCCTGGCCACCAGCGCGTCGGGTGCCAGCGCGCGGGCGGCAGCCGTCGCCCGCTCGGCGACGGCCACCAGGGCGTGGTCCCCGCCCTCGTGACCATGGGCATCGTTGATGGCCTTGAAGTGGTCGAGGTCGA
>JBFKGB010000152.1:0-7987 GCA_041633535.1 Euzebya sp.
CCCTGGCCCACCGCGCGACCGAGGTCCCGTCTGCGGTGCGCGAGGCGCTGCGGATGATCCCCGCCGCGGCGCTGGCCGCACTGGTCGCCCCCGCGGTGTTCCGGGCGGGTGCCGGAGGCGCCGTGGACCTGACCAACCCTCGGATCGTGGCGGCCGCGGTGGCGCTGGCCGTGATGTGGCGCACCCGCAACGTCCTGCTGACCCTCGCCACCGGCCTGGCTGTCCTCATGGTGCTCCAGCACGGGCTGCTGCAGCGGCTGCTCTGAGGGGTCGTTGCCCCCGACCGGACCATGGTGGAGGATCCCGGTCACCGCCGAGCCGTGGAGGGCCCCCGCCAGATGAACACCGTCAACCGCACCGAGCTGACCCCGCTGTCGTTCCTGGAGCGCGCCGCGATGGTGCACCCCGACAAGGACGCCGTCGTCGAGGGCGACGTCCGCACCACCTACGCCGGTCTGGCGGCACACGCCCAGCAGTTCGCGCGGGCGATCCGCGCTGCCGGGGTCCAGCCGGGCGAGCGCGTGGCGGTGCTGGCGCCCAACAGCCTGCCGCTGCTGGCCGCCCACTTCGCGGTGCCGCTGGCCGGTGCGGTCCTGGTGGCGGTCAACACCCGGCTGGCCCCACCCGAGATCGCCCACATCTGCGACCACGCCCAGGCCAGGGTCCTGATCGTCGACACGGCCCTGCAGGACAGCGTCGCGCCCGTCGCCGACCGTCTTGCCACCGTCACCACCATCGTGACGGTGGACGGCGGGGACGGCCCCGCCACCATCGACGGGGCGACCACCTGGGAGTCGTTCCTGGCCACAGGGGCGGGCGAGGACCTGCCCTGGGCGGTGGAGGACGAGGACGCCCCGATCTCGATCAACTACACCTCGGGCACGACCGGGTCACCCAAGGGCGTGCAGTACACCCACCGCTCGGCCTATCTGAACGCGCTCGGCGAGATCATCACCTCGCACCACTCCCCCGACTCGGTCTACCTGTGGACGCTGCCGATGTTCCACTGCAACGGCTGGTGCACGACCTGGGCGGTGACGGCGATCACCGGCCTGCACGTGTGCCTGCGTGCGGTCCGGGGCGACGACATCTGGCGTCTGATCCACGAGGAGGGCGTCACCCACCTGAACGCCGCACCGACGGTCCTGACGACCATGGTCAACGACCCCGCCGCCGCGCCCATCCCGGGTGGTCTGGTCGCGACGACCGCCGGCGCCCCTCCCAGCCCGACGATCATCGCCCAGATGGAGTCGCTGGGGGCCCGGGTGGTCCACGTCTACGGCCTGACCGAGACCTACGGACCCCACACCGTGTGCGAGCCGCTGCAGTCGTGGGAGGGGCTGGAGGGGGCCGAGCTGGATGACCGCAAGGCCCGTCAGGGGGTGGCGATGATCATGGCCGACCCCGTCCGTGTCGTGGACGCCGACATGCGCGACGTGGCCCGCGACGGGGCGACGGTGGGGGAGGTCGTGATGCGCGGCAACAACGTCATGGCCGGCTACCTGGACGACCCCGAGGCGACCGCAGAGGCGTTCCGGGGCGGATGGTTCCACTCCGGCGACCTGGGGGTGTGGCACCCGGACGGGACGATCGACCTGCGCGACCGGGCCAAGGACATCATCGTCTCGGGGGGCGAGAACATCTCCACCATCGAGGTCGAGCGGGCCGTCATCAGCCACCCGGCGGTCCTGGAGGTCGCCGTCATCGGCGTCCCCGACGAGCGCTGGGGCGAGCGGCCCAAGGCCTACGTCGTGGTCAAGCAGGGGCAGTCGGTCACGCCCGAGGAGATCATGGCGCACGTGCGGGAGCGGCTGGCCGGCTTCAAGGTCCCCGACCGTGTCGAGGTGATCGACGAGCTGCCGAAGACCTCGACGGGCAAGGTGCAGAAGTTCACGCTGCGGGACAGCGCCTGGGCCGGGCACGACCGCCGCATCATGGGCTGAGGGGGCAACTCGCGGCGGGCACAGCCGGCAGTGGCGCAGCGGGCTCCCGGGCCGACGTCTCGGACCAAGTGGCGCACGACGACGGCGTAACGGGACTCCCGGACCGCCGCCTTCCACCAAGTGGCGCAAGACGACGGCGCTGGCACGGGTCAGCAGATCCCAGGCCCTGCCCACGAGCCTTCCGGTGTCCGGCCATCCCCGGGGCCCCACCGGACGCGATCACGGGACATCTCTCAGCCGGGGCGGCCCTGCCGCTTCACGTCGAACATCGCCGTGTCGGCACGGCCCAGCAACGAGTCCACTGTGTCGTCGTCCCCGGCCAGCGCCACGCCGATGCTGGCCCCTACCGCGACCGGTCCCACGCGGGTCGGGACCGGCCGGGCGAAGACGTCCACGAACCGGCTGATGGCCTGCTCGGTCGCCATGCCCTCGCCGCCCATGACGACGAACTCGTCGCCACCCAGCCGCCCGAACATCTCGTCCCCGCGGACCGACCCGCGCATGCGCCCGGCGACCTCGGTCAGGACCTCGTCCCCGACGGCGTGGCCGTGGGTGTCGTTGATGGCCTTGAAGCCGTCCAGGTCGATGAAGGCGATGGCCAGCGGCTCACCTGCCCGTCGGCGACGGGCCAGCCGTCGCAGCAGCTCGTCCTCGACCTGCCTCCGGTTCGCTGCACCGGTCAGCTGGTCGGTGACGGCGAGCTCGGCCAGCAAGGTCATCGTGCGGCTGGCCTCCAGCGCATCCACGACGATGGCCCCCAGGTCCTGCAGGTGCGACAGGACGTCACCAGCGCCCTCACGGGGCTGACCGTCCCAGACGCACAGGGTCCCCAACGCCCCGAAGACGGCGGTGTGCAGCGGGACGCTGGCGTAGAAGCGCACCGGGCTGTCGCCGCCGACGAAGGAGGAGTAGGCGAACCGCTCGTCGGTCGTGGCGTCCGTGGTCACGACCGCCTGGCCCAGCTCGACGGCCAGCCGGCACATGCTGTCCCGGACCGGCCAGTCGTCAAGCGGGGCGTTGACCGAGGCGATGCGGTGCTGCAGCGTGTCGGTCAGCACGTGGATGCCAGCCGCGCTGGTGCCCGCGACCGCGGCCGCGAGCCGGGCGATCCGCTGCAGGACGGGGTCACCCCGGTGCTTCAGGACCGCGTAGTGGTCCAGTCCGTGCAGCCGCCAGTCGTCGGCGAGGGGGTTCAGGCGTGACGTCATCCACTGCCGAGCATGCCACGAAGTGCACCCACGGTTGCCTCGACGGCGCCCTGCGCCGCCGGCGAGGTGCCACCCATGCCGAAGAAGCCGTGGATCAGACCGTCGAAGTGCAGGTTGACGGCCGTCACCCCCGCGGCACGCAGCCGGTCGCCGAAGTCGATCCCGTCGTCGGCCAGCGGGTCGTAGCCCGCGGTGGCGATGACCGCGGGGGGCAGGCCCGCGAGGTCATCGGACTGGGCAGGGCTGAACCCCTCCCCCGGCGCGTAGCAGTCGTAGAACCAGCGCATCAGGTCCGCCGTCAGCAGGTACCCCTCGGCGTTGTCACGGTGGGAGGCCGTGTCCATGGCGGGGTTCAGCGCCGGGTACACCAGGCACTGCGCCGCGATCTCCGGGGCGCCCTCGGTGTCGCGTGCACGCTGGGCGACAGCGGCCGCCAGCAGCCCACCGGCGGAGTCACCGGCCACCACGACCCGGTCGGTGTGGCTCCAGTCGCCCATCCCGGCGACGCACCACAGCAGCCACTCCCAGGCGTCCTCGTGCGCGGCCGGGTAGGGGTGCTCGGGCGCCAGGCGGTACTCCACGCTGACCACGACCGCCGGCAGCGCGGCGAAGGCCCGCGCCTGCACGTCATGGGTGTCAAGGTCCCCGATGACCCAGCCACCACCGTGGAAGAACACCACCAGCGGCATCGGGCCCTCGTGCACCGAGCGGTCCAGCGGCCGGTAGATCCGACACCAGCGGTCACCGACCTTGACCCCCTCCACCGACACCTCGGGGCCCGGGGGCGGGCCGTCCCCACGCCGGGCCCGGGCCACCTCGACGAACGCCTTGCGGGCGTCGTCGGCGGAGGGCAGCAGGTGGTAGGGGGTGTCACCGCGCTCGACGGCGGCGGCGATGAAGGCAGCGGTGTGGGGATCCAGCGTCATGGTGTCCGACATCCTGCACCACCTCGGGCATCATCGTGACCATGTCGCCTGTCCCTGCGTCCGAGTCCATCCCCGCCGACGTCATCCGCGCCGCCCCGAAGGTGCTGCTGCACGACCACCTGGACGGTGGGCTGCGGCCGGCGACCGTCATCGAGCTCGCGGCCGAGCAGGGCCACACCGGCCTGCCGACCACCGACCCCGACGACCTGGCCGCCTGGTTCACCCGCGGGGCGGACCGCAAGTCCCTGGAGCTGTACCTGGAGGGCTTCGCCCACACCGTCGCGGTGATGCAGACCCCCGAGGCCCTGGAGCGCGTCGCCTACGAGGCCGCCGCCGACCTGGCCGCCGACGGTGTGGTGTACGCCGAGATCCGCTTCGCCCCCGAGCTGCACGTCGAGCAGGGGCTGTCGATGGACGAGGTGCTGCAGGCGGTGCAGTCCGGCTTCGCGCGCGGCACGGCCGAGCACCCCATCGTGATCGGCACGCTGGTCACCGCGATGCGGCACGCCGCCCACTCGCGTGAGGTGGCCGAGCTGGCGATGCGCCACCGCGACGCCGGGGTGGTGGGCTTCGACATCGCAGGTGCAGAGGCCGGGTTCCCTCCCACCCGTCATCTGGACGCCTTCCAGCTGATCCAGCGCGAGAACTCCCACATCACGATCCACGCCGGCGAGGCGTTCGGCCTGAAGTCCATCTGGGAGGCCCTGCAGTTCTGCAACGCCGAGCGGCTGGGACACGGCGTGCGGATCGTCGACGACATCGAGGGCCAGCAGCTGGGTCGTCTGGCCGCGTTCGTGCGCGACCGCCGCATCCCGCTGGAGATGTGTCCGACCTCGAACGTCAACACCGGCGCGGCGCCATCGCTGGCCGAGCACCCCATCAACCTGCTGAAGGACCTGCGGTTCCGGGTGACGGTGAACACCGACAACCGGCTGATGTCGGGGGTGTCGATGAGCTCGGAGTTCCAGGCCATGGTCGACACCTTCGGCTGGACCCTGGAGGACCTGCGGTGGGTGACGATCAACGCGATGAAGAGCGCCTTCTGGCCCTTCGACGAGCGTCTGGCGCTGATCGACGACGTGATCAAGCCGGGGTACGCCGCGCTCGCGCGGGGCTGACGGCCCCTCCCGTTCGGCCACGGCGACCGCCCCGTCGGCGCCGCTACCATCGACGACAGATCTCAATACGCCACTCGACGCGGGCCCCCTCATCCCCCGGGGGCCCGTTCGTCGTTGCACTGACTCGGACGTCACCGTGAACTCTGTAGAAACACTCCGCAACATCGCCATCGTCGCCCACGTCGACCACGGCAAGACCACGCTGGTCGACGCGATGCTCCACCAGTCCGGCACGTTCCGCGAGAACCAGGACGTCGCCAACCGGGTCATGGACTCCATGGACCTGGAGAAGGAGAAGGGCATCACGATCCTGGCCAAGCACACCGCGGTGCGGCTGCCGGCCACCAAGGACCACGACGAGGTCAAGGTCATGATCGTGGACACCCCCGGTCACGCCGACTTCGGTGGCGAGGTCGAGCGGGCGCTGACGATGGTCGACGGGATCGTCCTGCTGGTCGACGCGGCCGAGGGGCCCCTCCCCCAGACGCGGTTCGTGCTGCGCAAGGCGATGGCCATGCAGCCCAGCGGCCAGGACGCCGTGGGCCTGCCGATGATCCTCGTGATCAACAAGATCGACCGTCCCGACGCCCGTCCCGCCGAGGTCGTCGACGAGGTCTACGAGCTGCTGTTCGACCTGGACGTCCCCGAGGACGGCATCGACTTCCCGATCGTCTACACCAACGCCAAGGCCGGCACGGCCTCGCTGACCCCCGACGGTCCCGCGACCGACCTGGGCCCGCTGTTCGACACCATCCTGTCGACCATCCCCGCGCCCTCCCACGACCCCGAGATGCCGCTGCAGGCGCTCGTGACCAACCTGGACGCCTCCCCCTACCTGGGACGCCTGGCGCTGTGCCGTGTCCACAACGGGACCATCCGCAAGGGCCAGCAGGTCGCCTGGATCAAGGAGGACGGCTCGACGGAGAAGGTCAAGATCGTCGAGCTGTTCGCCACCGAGGGCCTGGAGCGCGTCCCCGTCGAGGAGGTCGGGCCCGGCGGCATCTGCGCCGTCGCCGGTCTGGAGAGCGTCATGATCGGTGACACCCTCGCCGACCCCGAGAACCCCATCGCGCTGCCCGGCATCCGCATCGACGAGCCGACCCTGGCGATGACCATCGGCATCAACACCTCGCCCCTGTCTGGTCGCTCGGGTGACAAGGTGACCGCCCGCGTGCTGAAGGACCGTCTGGACCGCGAGCTGATCGGCAACGTCGCGCTGCGCGTGTCGCCGACGGACCGGCCCGATGCGTGGGAGGTCAAGGGCCGCGGCGAGCTGCAGCTGGCCATCCTCGTGGAGCAGATGCGCCGCGAGGGCTTCGAGCTGACCGTCGGCAAGCCCCAGGTCATCCCCCAGGAGATCGACGGCAAGACCCACGAGCCGCTGGAGCGCGTCACCGTCGACGTGCCGGAGGAGCACTCGGGCACCGTCACCCAGCTGCTGGCCGAGCGCAAGGGCCGCATGGTCGCCATGACCAACCACGGGACCGGCTGGGTCCGCATCGACTACCTGGCCCCGACCCGTGGCCTGATCGGCTTCCGCACCGAGTTCCTGACCGCCACCCGGGGCACCGGTGTCCTGAACCGGGTGTTCGAGGAGTACGTGCCCTGGATGGGTGAGGTCCGCACGCGCGGATCGGGCTCGCTGGTCGCCGACCGCAAGGGACCCGTGACCTCCTTCGCCCTGCAGAACCTGTCGGACCGCGGCGTCATGTTCGTCGGCCCCGGTGAGGACGTCTACGAGGGGATGATCATCGGCGAGAACTCCCGCGCCGAGGACATGGACCTGAACGTCACCAAGGAGAAGAAGCTCAACAACATCCGCTCCTCCACCGGTGAGGAGCTGGTCCGTCTGACCCCGCCGAAGGTCATGGCGCTGGAGCAGTCCCTGGAGTGGATGCGCGGCGACGAGTGCGTCGAGGTCACCCCTGATGCCATCCGTCTGCGCAAGGTCGACCTGGACCAGGTGACCCGTGCCCGTGCGGCGAAGAAGGCGAAGAACGACCGGCTGGACGCCTGACCTGACAGATCGGCCGTAACAGGACCACGGGTCGGTCGTTGTGTGGGGAGAGAGCGACACCCCGATGCAAAGGACGACCCGTGGTCACGATGCGCACACAAGAGCTGATGGTCGAGCTGACCGACGAGCAGCTCGTCGCTCGCGCCGCCGCGGGGGACGACGGCGCGCTGGGCGAGCTGCTCGACCGCTTCAAGCCGCAGGTCAGGTCCAAGGCACGCACCTACTTCGTCGCCGGTGGTGACCGTCAGGACGTCATCCAGGAGGGCATGATCGGCCTGTACAAGGCCGTCCGCGACTACGACCAGAGCCGTCACCCCAGCTTCCGGCACTTCGCGGAGCTGTGCGTCACCCGGCAGATCATCACCGCCGTCAAGGCCGCGACGCGTCGCAAGCACTCCCCCCTGAACGCCTACGTCTCGTTGCACGGCTCCTCGACCAGCGGCGAGGACGGCGAGCCGGACTACCTGGACGAGCTCGCCGACGCCGACAAGGACCCGGCCGACCGGATCACCTCCGCGGCCGAGCTGGCGCAGCTCCGCGACTTCTGCCTGGAGGTCCTGAGCGAGCTCGAGACCGAGGTGCTGGTGCGCTACGTCGCCGGCGACTCCTACGCCCGGATCGCCGACGAGCTGGGCCGGCACACCAAGGCCATCGACAACGCCGTCCAGCGCATCAAGCGCAAGCTGGAGTCCTACCTGGTGCAGCGCACCGAGGCGGCCTGACCCCCTGACCGACCGGCGCTGCGCCGGTCCCCCGTCGGCCGCCGCCCCGCCGA
>JBFKGB010000153.1:0-7956 GCA_041633535.1 Euzebya sp.
CAGCGGGCGGCGAACGCCGCCGCGGACGTCGGGTAGGACGCCTCGAACGTGAACGGCCCGTAGGACTCGGCGTACACCGACACCCGCACCAGGTAGTCGCCGGTGGCCGGGATCGTCACGACCAGCCGGGCGTTGGGGTAGCCACCGCCGTCGTCGTCGGCGGCGACCAGGTTCCCCTGCGCGTCGTACAGCTCAAGGATCGGGTCGGTGGGGGCGAACCCGGGGGCCCGCATCTCCATCACCAGCAGGTCCCCGGCCTGACCGGTGTAGCTGTAGGTGCCCTCCGGCGTCGCCGCGTCCAGCACCTGGCTGTCGGTGAACACCGGCGCCGGGTCGACCGCCAGCAGGTAGGCACCCGTGGTCCCGCCGAAGCCGCCGACCTCAAGGCAGTACAGCCCCTCGACCGGCAGGGTCACGTCCAGGCGGCTGTTCAGCGCCGAGTCGCCGTCGTCGTTGCTGTCCAGCAGACCCCCGGCGGGGTCGTACAGGGCCAGGACCGGGTCCAGGTCGGAGTCGCCCGACCTGTCGGCCCGCATGCGCAGCTGCTCGCCGGCGAAGCCGTAGAAGGCGTGGACGGTGCTCGGCGCCGCGGGTGTGGTCATGCCGGGGGTGATGGTGGCGTACTCCACCTCCGGCGCGTCGGTGCAGCTGCCGACGGGGCCGGCGCCCTCCCCGGTGACGACGGCGTACACGCCGACCGTCTCCTGGGTGGCCAGCGGGCTGAACGTCGCACGGTCCTGGGCCTGGACCGCGCGGCCCGGCTCGACGACCAGCACCTGCACCCCGGCGGTGGGGCTCGACACCTCGCACAGGGCGCCGGGCTCGAGGAAGGACAGCCCGTCGCCCAGCAGCTCGCCGTCGCACACCACCGGCAGCCCGTCGGGGTTGAACACCTGCCCGGGCGTGCCCGGCCCCGTCGGCTCGGGACGTCCGACGTCGGCGGTGTTGGTCTCGAGGATCCACACCACGTCGACGTCGCTCACGTCCTGGCCCAGCTCGTCGAAGCTGAACGTCGCAGTGGTGCCGTTGCCGAGCAGCAGCGGGTTGCGCAGACCCGCGTCGCTCCAGCTGTAGACGCCCCACAGGGTGCGGCTGACGCCCGAGGGGACCTCGACACGTGCGGTGCACGTCGCGCCGGGCGTCACGTCGAAGGGGAAGGAGGTCAGCGAGAAGGACTGCACGTGGAAGTCCTCCTGCAGTATCCGCGCCTCGTAGGCGGAGTCCTCGCGCGCCTCGGCCGACTGCCCGCCGGTGCAGCTGATCGTGTCGTTGACGTACACGGGTGAGGTGGGGACGGCGGTGCCGTAGGTGAAGACCTCGGAGCTGACCGAGATCCCCGGCCCGCGCTGGCCCTCGGGGTCGGTCGTGTAGCTGTACCCCTGCGCGACGGAGTCCTCGCCCTCGCCGTAGGTGATCTCGACGCTGCAGACCTCGTTCAGCTGGCCCGCCAGGGCGAAGGTCGCCCGACCCGAGCCGTCGGTGGTCAGGTCGCGCGTCCCCGACAGGCAGCTGCCCTTGACGGTGACGTCGCGCCCCGCCCCCTCCGCCACAGGACCCAGGCGCAGCGTGACCTGCTGACCCGGCTGCACCAGGCTGTTGATCGGCGGGTCGACCGACAGCAGCGGGAGCTCGGCCAGACCCAGGGCCTCGCGGCCGCCGTCGCAGGCCAGCGGGTGGACCACGCACGTGACGGTCGGACCCTGGCCCGTCCCCGCGAAGGCGGCCGCGGCGGGCGCCAGGAACGCCTCGGTCGCCGGCGGCAGCCGCAGGCCGTCGCTCAGCAGGATCGGGGCGTCGAAGCGGGCGGAGTGGGCCGCCGCCGCGAACCCGCCCGCGAACCCGTCGGGGCTGCTGCCGTCCACCAGCACGATGCGCCCGGCGTCGGCGGCGGACTCGTCCCCACGCTCCTTGGCGATCTCGACCGCGGTCTCGGCGCGGGAGTCCCCGGCGATGCGCTCGGTCTGGCCCACCATGGTGCGGATCTCGTCCTCGACGCCCTGGGAGATCGCCGCGGTGCCACCGACGATCAGGACGCGGTCGATGGCGGACCCCGCCAGGTACTCACGGGTCGCCGGTGTCAGCGCGGCGGTGTCGGACAGCAGGATCGGCCAGTCGTTGGCCGCCGCCATCCCCCCGGCCGCCAGCGCGTCGGCGAAGCCCTGGGTGGGGTTGGCCGGGTCGGAGGGGAACGCCCGCGCCAGGATGGCCGTCGTCGCGTCACCGGCCTCCTCACGGGCGATGGCGACGGCCGTCTCGAACCGGCTGCCGCCCGATCGACGCTGGACGGTCAGCCCCTCGGCCGCCAGCTGCTGCTCCACGGCGGGCGCGACGGCGGAGGTGCCGCCCAGGATGACCGCGGAGGACGCCCCGACCCGCCGGATCTCGCCGATGACCCGCTCCGGCACCGGTCCGTTGCGGGGGACCAGCAGCAGCGGCGAGCTGGACTGCAGCACACCCGAGGCCAGGGCGTCGGCGAAGTCGTCGTCGCGGCTGATGACCACACGACGGACGTCCGGCAGGGGGGTGGACTCGCTGAGCCGCACGGCGATCTCGGCGTTGGACGGCAGCTCGTCGTCCTTGACGATCGTGATGGCACCGCCGCTGTCGCCCTGCGCGACCGCCGGTGCGGCGGGCCCGACCACCGCCATGACCAGTGCGAGGGCGAGCAGGGCCCCCCGTGCCGTCGTCCCGAACCCGCGAAGCATGGCAACCCCTCCGACCCGGCCGCGCTGGTGTGGCACCGGATCGGGGGAGCCTACTCCTCGTGTGGACCGCGGGGGAGGGGCTGTGTGCCGGTCGGTCCTGGAACGCCTGGACATGAGGGTTGTCTCATCCTGCGCTCATGGCCCCGACCCCGGGGCTGGTCATGCTGGTCATCGTCCTGATGCGCGCCACGAACCTCCTGATCCCGCTCGTCGCCGGCCTCGTGCTCGGGGGCGTGACCACCTGGCTGCTCATCGGCGGCCCGACGACGGTGCCCGCCGTCCCGTCCGCCATCCGGCTGGCCCCGGCGACGGAGGCGGTGCCGTCGACAGCACCGACCCCCACACCTGCACCGCCAGCACCGTCGCCTGCACCAGCGCCACCGCCCCCGGCCCCGGCCCCCGCACCGGCTGACATCGACGACGACGATGACGGGGACGATGAGCCGGACGATGACCCGGACCCCGACGATGACGACTGACCGCCCTGCGCGGCGCACGCCCAGCGCGCGCGTCCGGATCCTGCTGTGGCTGGTCCTGATGGTCGCGCTGGCGTTGCTGCTGAGCCTGCTGCTGCAGCGACGGCTGCTGCTGGACCGGTTGGACACCGAGGTGGCGCTGGGGCTGGAGCAGGAGGTCGCCGAGCTGCGCCAGCTCGCCGGCGGGATCGACCCCCTCAGCGGGACTCCGTTCGGCGATGACGCCGCCGCCATCCTGGAGACCTTCCTGTCCCGCAACGTGCCGGGTGAGGGCGAGGCGTTCGCCGCATGGGCGGACGGGCAGTTCATCGGCGCGAGCCCCGGCCGGTTCAGTCTGGAGGCGCTGCCGATGGCCGAGCGCTGGGCGACGTTGACCGCGCCCGAGAGCGGCACCAGCACGACCCAGGTCGGGGAGGTCCGCTGGGTCGCGGTCCCCCTGGGCACCGACGCCGACCCGGGCAGCGGGGTCTTCGTCGCCGGGAACTTCATGCAGACCGAGCAGGAGGAGATCGCGACGGCGACCGCGACCGCAGCCGGCGTCGCGGTGGTGCTGCTGCTGGTCACCGGCGGGGTCGGGTGGGTCGTCGCGGGACAGATCCTCTCACCCGTCCGGCAGCTCACCGCCACGGCCCAGCGGATCAGCGAGTCCGCCCTGGACCAGCGGCTGACGGTCGAGCGGGACGACGAGCTCGGCCGCCTGGCGCGCACGCTCAACGAGATGCTGGACCGTCTGGAGGGCTCCTTCGAGGTCCAGCGGTCCTTCATCGCCGACGCAGGCCACGAGCTGCGGACGCCCATCACGATCATCCGCGGCCACCTGGAGCTGATGGCGGCGGAGGACCCGATGCAGCGTGAGGAGGTGCTCGCGCTCGTCGACGACGAGCTCGACCGGATGGGCCGGATGGTCAACGACCTGCTGCTGCTGGCCGCGCTGGAGCGCCCGGACCCCCTGGACCTGGACGACGTCGGCGTCGTGGTCCTCCTCGACGAGGTGCTGACGAAGGCCCGGGCCCTGGGGACCCGCCGGTGGCGGCTGGTGACACCCGAGGACATCGACCTCGCCGTCCGCGCCGACGCCCACCGCCTGACCCAGGCGCTGCTGAACCTGCTGCGCAACGCCGTCGAGCACGCCGGGCCCGACGCGACGATCACCCTGGGCGCCACCCGCACCCCGCGGTCGGTGCAGCTGTGGGTCAGCGACGACGGCCCCGGCATCCCCGCGGAGGACCGCGAGCGGGTGCTGCAGCGGTTCGCCCGAGGCGCCGACCGGCGTCGGGGCGGTGAGGGCGCCGGGCTGGGGCTGGCCATCGCCGCCCGGATCGCACGGCTGCACGGTGGCGACCTGACCATCGACGGGACCGACGGCGGCGGAGCGCGCATCGCGGTCTCGCTGCCGCTGCAACCCACCGCCCCAACGCCGTCCATCAGCCACGCCACGGACGGCCGACCACCCGAGGTGACCCCATCGCACGCATCCTGATCGCCGAGGACGAGGACCGCATCGCCGCCTTCCTGACCAAGGGGCTGGCGTCACACGGGCACACGACGACGGTCGTGGCCGACGGGCGCGTGGCCGCGACGCTCGCGCGTGACACCGACTTCGACCTGCTGATCCTGGACCTCGGCCTGCCCGGCCAGCACGGTCTGGACACCCTCCGCGACGTCCGTCGCCGGGGCGAGCGGCTCCCGGTCATCATCCTGACCGCCGACGCCGCGGTCGAGTCCACCGTCGCCGGCTTCGACGGCGGCGCCGACGACTACCTGACCAAGCCGTTCCGCTTCGAGGAGCTGCTGGCGAGGGTCCGGCGTCGACTGCGCACGACCGAGGACGGGGGCGGGTCCAGCACGGTCATGGTCGCCGGGGACCTCGAGCTCGACCTCCTGACCCGACGGGTCACGGTGTCGGGACAGGTCGCCGACCTCACCGCCCGCGAGTTCAGCCTCCTCGAGGTCTTCCTGCGCCACCCCGACCAGGTGCTGTCGCGCCAGCAGCTGCTCAGCCACGTCTGGGGCTACGACTTCGACCCGGAGTCCAACATCGTCGACGTCTACGTGCGCTACCTACGACGCAAGCTCGGCGCGGAGCGGATCGAGACCGTCCGTGGGGCGGGCTACCGGCTGGTCGCCTGACCGAGAGGGGCCGGGCGGATGAGACGGCGCTCATGTCCTGCTCATCCGCAGCTCACGCCAGGAGGGGACGGTCCAGCCCATGACATCGACGATGGACCCCCGCCTGCCTGCCATGCCCGACCTGCTGGACCCGGTCCGCGCCCTGGACCTGCTGCGCGCCGCCAGGCACGACCTGCCCGGGCTGGTCACGACCGTCCGCGCCAGCGAGGTCCAGCACGTCCCCGGGCGTCGTCTCGTCCTCAGGTACGCCGTCGACGTGGCCACCACCGGCTCGGACGGTCACGAGCGCACGGTGGTGGAGACGTGGGGCGCGCTGCACGGCACGTCGTCGCCCCCGACCGCTGCACGGGTGCTGCAGCACGGCAGCGCGACCGTCGCGCTGTGGCGCTACCCCCACGACCCGTTCCTGCCGGGGCTGCCGGTCGCCACCGATCCTGCGTTGCTGCGTGCGCTGCTGGACCGCCTGGGTGTCCCCGAGGGTGCGCTGTCGATCGTGCCCCGGGCCTACCGTGCCGGGCGACGAGCGGTGCTGCAGGTCGGCATCGCCGGTGACGCCGCTGCGGAGGTGTTCGTGAAGGTCGTACGGCCGCGTCACGTCCGTCGGATGGCGGCGGTGCACCTGGCGGCAGCGGACCACGTCACGGTCCCGCGGCTGCGGGCCAGCGCGGACGACCACGGCCTGCTGGTGATGGACCGGCTACCTGGGACCAACCTGCGTGAGACGTTGCTGTCGTCCGGGCCCCTGCCGGACGCCGGCCGGGTGGTGGCCGTCCAGGAGCGGCTGTCGCTGGCCCCTGTCGACGTCGGCGGCGTCCCCCGCCGACCGGCCGACCCGCAGACCCACGCGGACCTGCTGCGCACCCTGCGGCCCGAACGCGCACCGGAGATCGCCCGGATCATCGCCGCCTCGGCCGCGACGGCAGGCCACGGTCGTCCGGGGACGGTCCACGGCGACCTGCATGACGCCCAGCTGCACCACGGGGACGACCTGCCGTCCGGGATCGGCCTGCTGGACCTCGACGGACTCGGTCGGGGCGAGGTGGCGGACGACTGCGCGATGATGCTGGCGCACCTGCTGACGCTCGCCCGCTGGGCGCCCGCAGCCGCGACCCGCATCACCGGCTTCGCCCGCACCTACCTGGATGCCGCGGCGCACCTCGTGGACGAGGAGGTCGTGCGGCGCCGCGCCGCCGCGACCGTGATCGGGATGGCCGCCGCGTCCTTCGCCGCCCAGGAGGGGGACTGGACGACCGAGGTCGACGCCCGGCTGGACCTGGCGGTCGCGCTGGCCGAGGACCGCCCGATCGCTGTGTTGGACCCGGATGAGCAGTCGCTCACATGAGCCTCACCGGGGCCTCACCAGCACCGGACACCTTGGGTGATGTACGAGCACGACACCCACACGAAGGAGCACATCCGATGTCCTCATCCTCCACCACCTGGAAGGTCCTCTCCGCCGGCACCGCCGTCCTGGGGCTGGCCGTGGGCGGGCTGACCGCCACGGTCTACGCCGACGACCAGCAGGTCGTCAGCCAGACCGAGCGGATCGCGCTGCAGGCCGAGCGGGACACCGCGGCCGTCCGTGGGACCGACCGGGCCCCCGATGCACAGCAGGTCACCATCGCGGCCGACGACTCCACCCCGTCTGTCGCAAGTCCGGTGGCGCCCGACTCGCCGGCCTCCACCCCGTCCCCCGCGTCGCCCGCATCCGTCGCCAGCCAGGACACCGTCACGTTCGCGTCGGTGCAGCCCGCGGCACAGGACGGCGTGGTCGAGCAGCCCAGCCCGGCGTCCCCGGTCAGCCAGGCGTCCCCGGTCAGCCAGGCATCGCCGATGAGCCCCGCATCGCCCATGAGCCCCGCATCGCCCATGAGCCCCGCATCGCCCATGAGCCCTGACAGCCCGGCGTCCCCTGCGAGCCCGGTCTCGATCAGCTCCTGAACACCGACGACGTGAGGGGCAGGTGGCACCGCCACCTGCCCCTCACCGTGTCAGCGGTCGGTCACGCCTCGGGCTGCTCCTCGCTGATCCGCAGGCCGTCCCCCTCGACGTCCACCCGGACGGTCGCGCCGTCGGGGATCCGACCGTCGAGGATCAGCAGCGCCACCTTGTCCTCCAGCTCCTTGCGGAGGACCCGCTTCAGCGGCCGGGCACCGTAGACCGGGTCGAACCCGCGGTTGGCCAGCCAGTCCATCGCCGCGTCCGAGACCGACAGGCCCAGGTCGCGCTGCGCGAAGCGGTCGCGCACGCGGTCCAGCTGGACGTCCACGATCTGCCGCAGGGCAGCGCGGTCCAGCCGCTCGAAGACCAGGATCTCGTCCAGGCGGTTCAGGAACTCGGGCCGGAAGTGCGACCGGACCTCGGCCATCACCTTCTCGTTGGTGACGTCGGCGACCTCGGTGGGGTCCAGGATGTACTGGCTGCCCAGGTTGGAGGTCATGATGACGACGGTGTTGCGGAAGTCGACCGTGCGACCCTGCCCGTCGGTCAGACGACCGTCGTCCAGCAGCTGAAGCAACGCGTTGAACACGTCGGGGTGGGCCTTCTCGACCTCATCCAGCAGCACCACCGAGTAGGGACGTCGCCGGACCGGCTCGGTCAGCTGTCCGCCCTCGTCGTAGCCCACGTAGCCCGGGGGCGCGCCG